>JAEUJR010000715.1 GCA_016793585.1 Archangium sp. | reverse complement strand
TCGCCGTCGGTGTGGCCCTTGCCGGGGAACCAGATGCGCACGAGCTCGTCACCGAGCTGCAGCTCGATGGAGCCGTTCACCTCGACCCACTGCGCCCGCACCCCGCGCGCCTCGAGCCGCCGCTTCGTGTTCTCGTGCACGAGCACCGGGCCGAGGTGGTGGTAGCGCTCGAGGCCGTCGGCGTGATCGAAGTGCGAGTGCGTCAACAGCACGCGCCGCACGTCGCGCAGCAGCTCTTCTTCGACGCGGTGGCGCAGCGACTTCGAGGCGCCCGCGAACTTGGTGTCGATGAGGAAGGCCTCTGCGCCGTGCGAGAGCACCAGCGAATTGCCGCCGCCGCCGAGGAAGAAGCGCAGCCGCTCGTCGACCCGCCGCTCGTCGACGCGAAGGAACTGCTGCATCGCGCAGCCGCTCACCATGGAGAAGGCGCACATCGCGATGGTGAGGCGGTTGCGGAGGCTCGCTCGCCAGAGGAACATCGCGCTCCGTGTCTACCAGCCCCAACGACTTCAAGGCAGACGAAACCACCTCACCGTCGATCACGCCGATGCAGGCGGCGCTGCGACGCATGAGCAAGCTGTCGTCGATTCTCGAGGTCGCCAAGGCGATGACGGCCGAGCGCAACCTCGACACGCTGCTGCCCCTCATCTTGAGAGAGGCCGCGCGGGTCGTCGAAGCCGATCGCTGCAGCCTCTTCATCGTCGACCGCACCCGCAACGAGCTGTGGAGCCGCGTCGCCCAGGGCGCCAGCTCCGAGATTCGTCTTCCCATCGGCCAGGGCATCGCGGGCTCGGTCGCGGCCACGGGCGAGATCGTCAACATCAAGGACGCCTACGAAGACGCCCGGTTCAACCGCGACTTCGACGTGAAGAGCGGCTACCGCACGAAGAGCATTCTCTGCGTGCCCATGCGCGACACGCGCGGCGAGATCACCGGCGTCATTCAGGCGCTCAACGCGTCGGACGGCACCTTCGACGCCGAAGACGAAGAGCTGTTGCTCGCCCTCGGAGGGCAGGCCGCGCAGGCCATCGAGAACGCGATGCTGCACGAAGAGATCAGCCGCCTCTTCGAAGGCTTCGTACAGGCCTCGGTGATGGCCATCGAGTCGCGCGACCCCACCACGGCTGGTCACTCGGGTCGCGTCGCCTCGCTCACCGTCGGGCTCGCCCAGTCGGCCGAGGCCGTTGACGACGGGCCCTATCGCGGCACCACCTTCACGCAGGAGCAGATCCAGGAGATTCGCTACGCGTCGCTGCTGCACGACTTCGGGAAGATCGGTGTGCGCGAGCCGGTGCTGGTGAAGGCCGAGAAGCTGTACCCGCACGAGTTCGAGGTCATCAAGCAGCGCTTCGAGCTCGCGCGCAAAGACCGTCAGCTCGCCTCGATGCAGCGACGCCTCGAGATGGTGAAGCTGCGCGGCGATCGCGAGATCGCGGCCATCGATCAGGAAGAAGAGGTGCGCCTGACGAAGGAGCTGAAGGAGCTCGACGAGGCGCTCGACTTCATCATCACCTGCAACAAGCCGACGGTGCTGGCGCAGGGCGGCTTCGAGAAGCTGGCCGGTCTTGGCGAGGTGGCGTTCACCGATTCACGCGAGCGGCCGATGACGATTCTGTCGGCTCACGAGATTCAGGTGCTCTCGATTCCGCGCGGGTCGTTGTCGGCCACCGAGCGCCGTGAGATCGAGTCGCACGTCACGCACACCTTCAAGTTCCTCTCGCAGATTCCGTGGACGCGGGTGCTCAAGCGCGTGCCCGAGATCGCCTACGCGCACCACGAGAAGCTCGACGGCAAGGGCTACCCGCGCGCGCTCGCCGCCGAACGAATTCCCCTGCAGTCGAAGATGATGGCCATCTCGGACATCTACGACGCGCTGACGGCCAGCGACCGCCCGTACAAGAAGGCCGTGCCACACGAGAAGGCCATCGACATTCTGCACATGGAGTCGAAGAGCGGGCAGCTCGACGCCGAGCTCATTCGCATCTTCGTCGAGGCCGAGGTGCCGAAGCGCGCGCTGAAGGGTCACTGAAGGTGGCGCGGGAGCGCCGCCTCGACGGCGCGACTCGTCTGCGGCTCGATCGTTCGCACCGAACGAAGGTACGCGTCGACCGCCAGCCGTCGCAGCTCGTCACGTGCTCCTGCCTCGAACGAGCAGAGCGCCGGTTTGGGCTCCATGCGGCAGGTGGCGCTGTCTTTGACGGCCGCCACCCACGAGTCGAGGCGACGTGCGGGCTCGATCGCGCCCAGGCTCTGAAAAGACGAGGCGAGCGCCACGTCGCCGATCAACTGGCTGCAGGCGGCAAAGGGCGCCTTCGTCTCGAGCGCTCGCACGCAGCCTGCTTCGACGTCGGCGGCCCGCGATGACGGCGTGTTCCCCAGGCCGATGAGCAGCGCAGGAGCCGCCAACCCGAGATACCCGAGCCCCAGCCCGATGGTGGCCTGCCGCCGGCCTTCTGCGCCCTTCGGCAACGTTCGCCTCGCGAGATGACCGGCGATGATCGCCACGACCGCGCCGACGAGCGGAATGAGCGTCAGCCCGAGCGCTCCAGAGACGAGGGCCATCGTCGCTGCAGTCTTGCCGTCTTCCTGCGTCGCCACGCCCCGACTGGTACCACGGCTTGCGCCTGCGGCAGCGTTGCGTTTGAAGTGCTCGTCGTGCGGTGGCTCCTGCCTGCGGCGATGACGATGGCGCTGGCCTGCCGCCAGGCTGCGGCGCCGACGCTGAACCCCGAGCCCGTCACCACGGTCGCGACTGCCTGCACGAGCCACCCCGCTCGACAGCGGCTGCGGCGGCTGACGCGCCTCGAGTGGCAGCAGTCGGTGAAGCAGGCGTTGAACGTCGACGCCACGCTCGAGATCCCCGACGACGAAGGGCTCGGCTTCTCGACCGTCGCCGAGGCGCAAGCGGCATCGGTCTCGCTGGCAGAGAAGCTGCTCGAGGCTTCGGAGCGCGCGACCACCTCCATGAACGTGGACGAGCTCTCGCCCTGCCCCATCTCCGACGCGTGCGCGCCCAGGCTCATCGCGAAGCTGGCGACCGCGCTCTTCCGGCGCCCGGTGCGTGACGACGAGCTCGAGCGGCTGAACGAGACATGGCGCCGGCTGCGGGCGACCGAGGCGGAAGACGCGAGCGCGCGGCTGATCACGCAGGTGCTGCTGCAGGCCCCCGCCTTCCTCTTTCGTGTGGAGGCTGCCGATGGCGGCGCCGTCGACGATGACGCGCTCGCGACCCGGCTGGCCTTCGCGCTCACCGGCGAAGGGCCCGACCAGCGCCTGCGGGAGCTCGCGGCGTCAGGCGCGCTCTCGTCGAGCGAGACCGTTCGCGCCGAAGCACGCCGGCTGCTCTCGACCAGTGCCGCGCGACGAACCATCGGCCGCTTTCACGTCGAATGGCTGGGCGTCTCTTCGCTCTCACGTCTCTCGCGCGGCGGGCTCGACGCGGGCTTCGACGAGCTGAAGCCCTCGATGGAGCGGGAGATCGCCGAGCTCGGCGCCTTCGTGACGCTCGACGATCACCACCTGTCGACGCTCTTCTCGGGCAAGACCACCTTCGTCGACCCACCGCTGGGCGCGCTCTATGGGTTCGCTGGGCTCGAAGGCGAAGGGTTTCGGCGCGTACCGCTCGACGTGCTCCAGCGCAGCGGCGTGCTGACGGCGCCAGGCGTGCTGGCGGTCTGGGCGAAGTCGACCGGCACCTCGCCCACGCTGCGCGGCCGCTTCGTTCGTGAGCGGCTGCTCTGCGAGAAGCTGCCGACGCCTCCACCCAACGTCTCGATGACGTTGCCCACGCTCACGGGCGCCACCACGCGCATGCGCTTTCAGCAGCACGTCGCCGACCCTGCCTGCTCAGGGTGCCACCAGCTGATGGATCCGATCGGCTTCGGGCTCGAGCGCTACGACGAGACCGGCGCGTTCAGGCTCGTCGAGAACGGCCGCGCCATCGACGCGCGTGGTGAGGTGACGCAACCCGACGGAGGCTTCCACTTCGAAGGCGCCGAGCCGCTCGGCCAGTGGCTTTCCCAGAGCCCAGACGTTCGCCGCTGCGTCGCGACCCAGTGGTTCCGCTTCACGATGGGCCGCGCAGAGACGGCAGGCGATCGCTGCACGCTCGACGCCATGACGCGCGCGCTCGAGCTCACCGATGGAGACGTTCGGGAAGCGCTGCTGACGCTGGTGACGAGCGACACGTTTCGCCTGGCGGGTGCTCCATGATCTCCCGAAGGCTCGTGCTCCGCGCGGCCGGAGTCTCGCTCGCCCTGCCGTGGCTCGAGGCGTTCGCTCAGGGCGCTTCTCCCCGGCGCTTCGTCACGGTGTTCTCGCCGAACGGCACCGTGCTCGACGCGTGGGCACCGACCCGCACCCCGATGGGCTGGGCGCTGTCTGCGATTCTGACGCCGCTCGCGCCGTTCCAGTCGAAGGTGCTCGTGCCGCTGCAGGTCGACTTGAAGACCGCGGCGACCGGGCCGGGCGACGGGCACCAGCGCGGCATGGGCCACTTGTGGACTGCGCGCGCCCTGCAATCGAGCTCGCTCTTCGGCAACGTGGGCTGGGCGTCGGGGCCGTCGATCGACCAGGTGGTCGCGGCCAGCATCGGCACCGAGACGGCGCTCCGCTCACTCGAGCTGGGCGTGATGGTGACGGAGTCGACGGTGCTCTCGCGCATGTCGTATTCGCCGGCGGGTTTTCCCCTCGCGCCCGAGAGTGACCCTCGCGCGGTGTTCGAGCGGCTGTTCGGAGCGGCTGACCCGCTCGAGGCAGCGCGACGCCGGGCCAATCGCAAGAGCGTGCTCGACGCGGTGCTCGGCGAGTTCGACGCCCTGCGGCCCAGGGTGAGCGTGGCCGATCGCGCGGTGCTCGAAGCCCACGCCGACACGATTCGTGAAGTGGAGCGACGCATCGATGCGGTGATCGCCCCTTCGGCGACGTGCGTTCGCCCGTCCGAGCCCGTCACACCGACCGGGCCCGACGCGTTTCCACAGCTCGGCGCCCTGCAGACCGACCTGCTGGCGCTCGCGCTCGCGTGCGATCTCACACGGGTGGCGAGTCTGCAGTGGTCGCGCTCGGCGAGCCCCGTCGTGCACCGGTGGAGCGGCGTCACCACCGAGCACCACGAGCTCTCACACCACACCGACGACGACGCCTCCGCTCGCGCCGACGTGGCGACGATTCATCGCTGGTACGCCGAACAGTTCGCGCGGCTGTTGGCGAAGCTCGAATCGACGCCCGCAGGCGGTGGCGCGTCGCTGCTCGACCAAAGCGTGATCATCTGGGGCAACGAGCTTGGCCAGGGCAATACGCACTCGCACCGCGCGGTGCCGTTCGTCGTCGCGGGCGGTGGCGGAGGAACGCTCCGCTCGGGCCTGCTCGAGACCAACGGTGGCTCGCACGCCGAGCTGCTGCTCGCCTGCGCCCAGGCCGCGGGGGCTCCGCTGACGACCTTCGGAGACCCCGCGTTCTGTCAGGGCCCGATGGCCGGCGTGCTGCGCTGATCAGCCTCAGAACGGCGGGAGCAGCGAGGTGTGCACGCCGAAGCCACCCTCTCTGCGCTCGAGCAACGCCACCACACGATCGAGGTGCACGCCGACGAAGAGCTCGGCCGGCCGTGGGAAGTTCTCGGGCACCGTCCACTTCGGCGGGCGGGGCTTCGCACGAACCGACACCGTGACGTCAGCCGTCTTCAGCTGGCCCCACTCGTCATCATGCAGCGGCAACACCGGCATCCACCCGAGGGCGTCGGCGCCGCGCAACGAGAGCGGCTCGTCGTTCTCCGGGGTGTGCCACGGGCCAATCTGCGTGCGGTTCAACGTGCTCAGGTGCGCACGGCAGCCGAGCAGCCGGCCGAGATCGCGCGCCAGGCTGCGCACGTAGTAGCCCCCTCGACAGGTGAGCTGCAGCACGCTCGACTGTGGCAACGCGTGACGCAGCCACTTCGCTTCGTGGAGATAGACCTGCACCGGCTCGAGGTCGACGGCCTCTTGGCGGTGCGCCTTCACGTACGCGCGCTCGCCGTCGACCCGCTTGTTGCTGGTCGCGGGAGGCACCTGCTTCGCCCAGCCAATGAAGTTCGCCAGCGCCTCGTCCAGCTGCTGCGCGGTGAGCGTGCTCGCATCGCCGCGCTCGACCACCGCGCCGCCGCCGTCGCCGTTGTCCGTCTCGGCGCCCCACACCACCGTCGCTTCGTACGTCTTGGGCAGCTCATGCACGCGCTCGAACACCTTCGTCGCCGAGCCCACCAACACGGGCAGCAGGCCCGTCGCGAACGGGTCGAGCGCCCCCGCGTGACACACCTTCCACGGCTTGCCCGGCACCGCAGCGATCGCCGCCTGCACCTCGCGCACGACCGAGAAGCTCGTCGCTCCGACCGCCTTCGAGAACAGCATCACCCCCGGCTGTGGACGACCACGCATCGAGTCGCCTTAGCCCATCGATTCCACTCGCAGTGTTCTCACCACGAAAAACTGTCGATCGCTGGCTTTCCGGCAGCTTCCGACAGTGACGCACCTTCTCAACTCGTTGGATTCAGGCTCGTTTGTCACTGACTCTCTGGCACCGTGGTTGCTGTAGAACCGCCTCGTCATGAAGCTTCGAGCCGCCCTCCTCTGCCTCACCCTCTTCGCCGCGTCGGCGTGGGCGGCGACGGGCGTCGAGGCGATGCGCGCGAACTCCGCCGGGTTGCGAGCCCAGGTGAGCCAGCTGCGCGGGGAGCAGCTCAGCAAACGCAACGAGCTGTCGGCGGTCTCGGGCCGCATCGAGGCGCTCAAGTCGCAGTCGAAGGGCGCGCTCCTGCCGGGCTCCGAGCTCGACCAGGCGCTCAAGCGCTCGCAGGAGCTCTCGGGCTCGCTCACCGACCTCGCGCAGAAGCTGTCGACCCGCGAAGCCGAGCTCGAGAGCGCCAACCTCGCGCTGCTCGACGGGCTGTCGGCCGAGTTGACCCGGCTGCGTGGCGAGTTCGATCGCCAGACCGACCGCGCTGCGCGCAAGACGCTGATCGATCAGATGCGCCGCCTGCGCGCCGAGCGTGAGTCGGTTCGTGCCGCGCTGCCCGCCGCGAAGCTGCCCACCCTCGACGCGCTCAAGCCGACCGACGACCCCGAAGAGCTGCTCGAGCAGGCCGACCTGCTGCGCGACAACGAAGAGAAGGTTCGTCGTGAGCTCAAGGCGCTCGACGCGCGCATCACCCAGCGCCGTGACGAGGTCGAGCTCGATCGCCGCGTGCAGCGCTTCATGGGCGAAGAGTCGATGTTCGACGACCAGGATCGCCGGCTGCGCCTGCAGCGCAAAGACACCGTGGCTGGTGAAGCACCGACCGCGCCTTCCCGCTCCGCTGGAGTGGGCTCGAACACCGAGAGCAGCTTTGCTGCCGACAACTCAAGCCCGCCGACGCAGGGCCCCGTCACCGCAGGCAGCGCACCTCAGGTGCCGCCGCCGACGTTCCCCTCGCTCGGTGGCTTTGGAGCCCCTGCCCCCGCCCGCGCTGGCGAGGCGACCGACTTCACGAACTCGACGCCTCAGGCCGGCGGAGCCAAGAGCTCGGGCATCGCGAACGGCGCGCTCGATTCGCGGGCGCTGTCCATCACCAGCAGCTCCGATGCCCGGCCCCAGGTCGGCGGTGGCGCGCGCAGCATCGCCACCGGTGACGAAGACGAGATGGACGACCTCGACGTGCAGCGCCGCAAGCTGCAAGGGCTGGCCGAAGAGCTCAAACGCAAGGCGGCCGAGCTCGAGAAGAAGGCCAGCCAGCTGAAGTGACGCTCAGCTGAAGCAGCCGACGAGCCGCTCGACGCCCCGGGCACAGACGCTGGCGCCGCGTTCGTCTCCGAACTCGCGGAGCAACCGCGAGACACACGAGAGATCGCACACCACGCCCATCAGCTGCTGGCGCTGCTTGAGCGAGGTGACGTCTTCTCCCAGCCACGCCCTCGCCAGCCGCGCCCGCCGCGTCGCCCGCCTCGCCTCATGCAGCGCCTCGAAGCTCGAGCCGATGGCCTGCGCGGCCCGGGCCTCCAGCGTTCGCGTCACCCGCTTCGCCGTCCGTGCTCGAAGTGAAGGAAGGGCCTCGAGCGCGGTGAGCAACGCTGCGACGCGAGGTGCCTGAAGCAGCGCGCGCACCCGCTCCGATTCGCGCTCGCGACGAAGGGCGAGCCACCGCTCGAAGCCAGCCCCTGCCTTCGCCTCACTGGCGACGTCGCAGTCACGTAACGGCCCGAGCGCCCGCGTCAGGCGATGCAGATCGGCGCGCAGCACCCGCCACTCGAGGAGCCGCAGGTACACCTCGAGCCGCCTCGCCGTCGCGCGCAGCTCGTGAACGTCTTCGGCGCTCCCGCCCAGACGGCAGCGCGTCACCAGTCGCCCGAGCGCCCGGGTCTCGCCCGCCAGCGTCAGCACGCGCGCGCGACCTTCGGTGGAATCAACCAGCGCAGCGTCATCTTGCCCGGCCGCGGCTCACCCTCGAGACAGGCCACCGCGCCCTTCTTCAGCTCGAACGCGCCGCCCGCTGGCCGCCCCGTCACCAGCCACCCCAGCAGCGCCGACAACGACGGCTCGTGACCGACCAACGCCACACGCTCGCCTTCACACACCTCGAGCAGCGCGCGGGAAGGCGGCTCGGCCAGCAGCGGCGTCACCTCGAAGTCTCCTTCGACGAGGCGATGGAGCCGCTGGGCCGTCTGCACCGCGCGCAGCTTCGGGCTGTGGAGCACGAGGTCGAAGCGCACGTCGAGGGCCTCGAGCAGGCGAATGGTGTCGTCGAAGCGCGCCCGGCCCTTCTTCGTCAACGCACGCGCGTCGTCGTCGGAGCCCTCTTCGGCGATGGCATGGCGAATCAGGAACAGCTGCATGAGGCCCTCAGTTCGTCGGAGTGGTCTTCGACAGCGCGGCCGCGATGGTGCGCGCGAGCGTCGCGCCGGTGACGCCGTTCTGACGCGCCAACCGTTCATGCGCCCGCGCCGAGGGCTCGTCACCCATCGACGCCGCGACGATGGCGCGGTTGGCCCACGCGAGGCCGTAGGCCTGGTCGAGCTCGACTACACCCTTCAGCAGCGCCTCGGCTTCGACCAGCCGCCCCTGCTCGAGGCGCACGACCCCCTGGTAGCAGCGAGCGAGCGCGAGCGGGTCGCCGGTGTGAAAGCCGGTGTAGAGGAAGGCCAGGGAGCGCCGCCAGCCGTCACGCCGCACCTGCTGCTCGAAGGCCAGCAGCTCGTCGAAGGCCGCCTCATACTGCTTCGCCGAGAGGAGCGCGCGCGCCTTGCCGTAGCGGCCACGCGCGACGAAGCCCGCGAGGCCCAGGCCCCACGCCGCGCCGGCGAGCACGAACACGACGTCGCCCGGCAACAGGAGCGCGATGGCGACCAGCACCACCGCCACGCCAAGCCAGATGACCAGCTGTCTTCGGGCGCCTTTCACGGGCCCGTCATATCGCTCAGAGCGGAATGTTGCCGTGCTTGCGCGGCAGGTTCTCCTGCCGCTTGTCCTTGAGCATCTCGAGCGCCCGAATCACCCTGGCGCGGGTCTGCTCCGGGCGAATGACCTCGTCGATATAGCCGAGCTCGGCGGCCTTGAACGGGTTCGCGAACTTCTCGCGGTAGTCGGCGACCAGGCGGTTCTTCTCGGCGACGGGGTCTTTCGCCTGCTCGATCTCCTTGCGGAAGATGATGTTCACCGCGCCGTCGGGCCCCATCACGGCGATCTCGGCCGTGGGGTACGCGTAGTTCACGTCGGCGCGAATGTGCTTCGACGCCATGACGTCGTAGGCGCCGCCGTAGGCCTTGCGCGTGATGATCGTCACCTTGGGCACCGTCGCCTCGGCGTACGCGTAGAGCAGCTTGGCGCCGTGTTTGATGATGCCGCCCCACTCCTGGTTCGTGCCGGGCAGGAAGCCGGGCACGTCGACGAAGGTGACGAGGGGAATGTTGAAGCAGTCGCAGAAACGAACGAACCGCGCGGCCTTCACCGACGCGTCGATGTCGAGGCAGCCCGCGAGCACGGCCGGGTTGTTGCCGACGATGCCCACCGAGCGGCCATTGAGGCGCGCGAAGCCCACCACGATGTTCTTCGCGAAGTGCTCCTGCACCTCGAAGAAGTGTTTGTGGTCGACGACGAGCTTGATCACCTCGCGAATGTCGTAGGGCTTGTTCGGGTTCGTCGGCACCAGCGTCGCGAGCGCCGCCTCTTCACGCTCGGCGTCGTCGTCGGGCGTCACGGCGGGTGCATCTTCGGCGTTGTTCGACGGCAGGTACGCGAGCAGCTGCCGGGTGAGCGCGATGGCGGCCTGCTCGGTGTCGGCGGCGAAGTGCGCGACGCCCGACTTCTGGTTGTGCGCGAGCGCGCCACCGAGCGCCTCCTTCGTCACGTCTTCGTGGGTGACCGTCTTGATGACGTCGGGGCCCGTGATGAACATGTACGACGCGGCCTTGGTCATCAGAATGAAGTCGGTGATGGCCGGCGAGTACACCGCGCCGCCAGCGCACGGCCCCAGAATGAGCGAGAGCTGCGGCACGACGCCCGACGCGAGCGTGTTGCGCAGAAAGATGTCGGCGTAGCCCGCGAGCGACTCGACCCCTTCTTGAATGCGCGCGCCACCGGAGTCGTTGAGGCCGATGATCGGCGCTCCGACGCGCGTCGCGAGATCCATCACCTTGCAGATCTTCTGGGCGTACGCGCCCGACAGGCTGCCGCCGAAGACCGTGAAGTCCTGCGCGAAGACGAAGACCTGCCGCCCATCGATGGTGCCGTAGCCGGTGACGACGCCGTCTCCGGGAATCTTCTTGTCGGCCATGCCGAAGTCGGTCGCGCGGTGGGTGACGAACTTGTCGAGCTCGGTGAAGGAGCCGCGATCGAGCAGCAGATCGATGCGCTCGCGGGCCGTCAGCTTTCCGTCTTTGTGCTGACGCGCGATGCGATCG
>JAEUJR010000604.1 GCA_016793585.1 Archangium sp. | reverse complement strand
GTGGATGCAGCGCGCCCAGCAGCGCATGTTGATGGTGCTGCCGTTGTTGCCGACGACGCCGGGCGACCCGAGCCCGTACTCGACGCGCAGCGCGTTCGGGTTGAACCCGCTCTTCATTCACCTCGAGTGGTTGCCCGAGGGCGTGACGTGGAGCGACGCCGAGAAGAAGCAGCTCGCCGAGGCGAAGGCGTCAGAGACGATTCGCTACGACCTCGTGTTCCCGCTGAAGACGGCGGCGCTGGAGCGGGCGTTCGGCGTGTTCGAGAAGGCGGGCCCGTCGGCGCGGCGCTCGGCCTTCGACCGCTTCTGCATGGAGCAGGACCACTGGCTGTCGAACTACGCGCTGTACTCGGCGCTCTCGGAGGCGTTCCAGGCGAAGCCGTGGTGGGAGTGGCCGAAGGGGCTCTCGACGCGCGACCCGCAGGCGCTCGACGTGGCGAAGAAGGAGCACGCGAAGCGCATTCGGTTCCACCAGTGGTTGCAGTGGGTGTGCGACGAGCAGTGGGCGCGCGTGCGGCAGCAGGCAAAGGCGCGACACATTCTGTTGTGCGGTGACGAGCCGTTCATCATCGGGCAGGACAGCGCGGACTGCTGGGCGAACGCGAAGTACCTGCGGCGTGACGCGCGGTTGGGTGTTCCTCCCGACGACTTCTCGGTCGATGGCCAGGACTGGGGCCTGCCGTGGTTCGACTTCGAGGCGATGGAGCAGGACGGCGACGGGTGGATCAAGGCGCGCGCGAAGGCAGCGGCTGCGACGTACGACACGCGGCGCATCGACCACGCCATCGGGTATTTCCGTCAGTACATTCGTGACGCGCAGACGCCGAAGGGGCGCTTCGTGCCGGGTGATGAGCCGTCACAGCAGCGGCGTGGCGAGCGGAATTTCCGCATTCTGTCCGATGGCACCAGCATCGTGGCCGAGGACCTCGGGGTGATTCCGCGCTTCGCGAGGGACACGTTGGCGAAGCTGGGGCTGCCCGGGTACCAGGTGATGCGGTGGAGCCGCGAAGACGGCATCTATCGCGACCCGCGGCACTACCCCGAGGTGTCGCTCGTCACGACGGGCACGCACGACACCGAGATGATGCGCACGTGGTGGGAATCGGCGCAGGCGTGGGAGCGCGAGACGGTGTGCCGCACGTGGCCCGAGCTGTGGCGGTTCACACCGCCTCCGGCCGAGTTCAGCCCCGAGGTGCACGAGGCGTTGTTGCAGGCCGCGCTCAATTCGCAGAGCGCGTGGTGCATTTTGCCGTGGGGTGACGTGTTCGGTGAGTCGGAGCGGGTGAATACACCCGGCACCGTTGGTCCTCACAATTGGGCGTACAGAATGAAGCCGTCGGTCGAGTCATTGGCCACAAGGGAAGACACCGTGCGCACGGCCGATTGGTTGGCAAGACTGACGCGCGAGTCGAAGCGCAGCTGAAGCTTGGAGAGAGGCGTTGGGTTGTACGCGACGAGTTCGATCGACCCGACGAGCTTCTCGCGCTGCGCGGCAGGCACCGGCCGACGAGCTCGCGCGTCATCGTGCTCCGGGTCGAGAGGTTCATCGCTTCTTTGAGCGCGCCGTCGAGCCGTGCGAGCACCGGCTCCCCACGTTCGGCGAGCAGCAGCGCAGCGAGCACGAGCAACTCAGGTGGAGCGTTCTTCACCGCCAGCCCCAGCTCAGCCGAAGTCAGGTCGGATAACCCGAAGGGGCGATAGTCTTGAGGGGCGCTTGGTGGTCGCCACGGAGCCGCGAAAGGTACCTCACGTCAGCCTTCACGCAGACTATCGGCTCGAGAGGCACCACCTTGTGAATACGCCCACCCTGATTCGCGCATTGTTCTCTTGATTCCCACTTGCCTTTGCGCCCCAGAAGTTCCCAAGTCGGCCGTTGAACCGCCTCACCGGGGATTCCATGCGCCGCCTTCTATTCTTCATCACGGCAGTTGGTGTGGCTTGCTCCTGCGCTCCGGAGAGACTGTGTACTCCCGGAAGAACTGATTTCTGCGCGTGCCCTGGAGCCGCCAGCGGCGTGCAGACCTGCGCCGCAGATGGTCAGTCCTTCGGTGAATGCCAGTGCGCAGCCACCGGTGGCGGGGCCGGTGGTGGCGCCAGCGCGGGTGGAACGGCTGGTGGCGCGAACGCGGGTGGAACCGCTGGTGGCGCGAGCGCCGGCGGAGCGGCTGGTGGCGAGAACGCAGGCGGAACGGCTGGTGGCGCAACTGCGGGTGGCGCGAGCGCAGGTGGAACCGCTGGTGGTGCGAGCGCAGGTGGAACCGCTGGTGGCGCGACCGCAGGTGGAACCGCTGGTGGAACCGCTGGTGGTGCGAGCGCAGGTGGAACTGCTGGTGGCGGGAGCGCAGGCGGAACGGCTGGTGGCGCGAGCGCAGGTGGTACCGCTGGTGGTGCGAGCGCAGGCGGAACGGCTGGTGGCGCGACCGCAGGTGGAACTGCTGGTGGCTCAAGTTCGGGTGGGAGCTACTCCGTCGGAGGCTCAGTCACCAACCTCACGGGAACGCTTGTTCTGCAGCTGAATGGCGCAAACAACACAACGCTCAACAGCGGCGCAACGAGCTTCACCTTCGCGAGCACTCTCACGAGTGCGACCAGCTACGCGGTCTCGATTCTCAACCAGCCTTCGGGCCAGCTGTGCACTGTGCAAAATGGCACTGGTAGCATTGGCACAACCAACGTGACCAACGTGACGATTGAGTGCAAACGCGCCGTCTTCCTGGTCGGCGACAATGGATCAATCGGGAACGAACTCTTCATCACTGACGGCACGACGGTTGGCACCACGCTCGTGAAAGACCTCAACATGAACACCAACGCGGGCTCGACCCCCGCGCGAGGCGTCGTGATGAATGGGTTCTTGTACTTTGCAGCCATCACGACCGCATCAGGGCGTGAGCTGTGGCGCACTGATGGCACGGCCGTCGGCACATCGCTCGTCAAAGACATCTACGTCGGCCCAGCGAGTTCTTCTCCAGACAACCTCATCGTCGTCGGAAACAGCTTGTTCTTGACGGCGAACGACGGCGTCGGAGGCACAGAACTCTGGAAGACAGACGGCACGGCTGCAGGGACCGTCATGGTGAAGGACATCAGCACCTCGAGCCCTTCCGCTTCGACGACTTTTGCCAGCTTCGCGGTGCTTTCTTCGACGCTGGTCTTTTCGGCCAACGACGGCATCAATGGATTCGAGCTCTGGAAGAGCGACGGCACTTCGGTTGGTACCGTCCTGGTCAAAGACATCAACACGACGGGTGCGGGCGCAAGTAGTTCTCCCGCTCAGCTCACAACCTTCGGGGGTGCTGTGTATTTCAGAGCCAACGACGGCTCGAACGGGGCTGAACTCTGGAAGACAGATGGCTCTGCCGCGGGCACCGTCCTCGTCAAAGACATCAATACCGTCTCGGGGCAGTCCGGAGGCCCGAACTTCCTCACCGTGGGAGGCGCGGGCATCTTGTATTTCAGTGCCTCAGACGCGAACGGAACGAAACTCTGGCAGTCTGACGGCACGACAGTCGGCACCAGAATGGTGATGGTGACCACCGTGCCTGCGACCCCGACGGTGCCTCCTGCGTCGAATGTGAGCAACCTCGTTGCGATCGGCAATGTGCTCTATTTCACCGCATCAGATGCACCCAATGGCCACGAACTCTGGAAGTACGACGGCGCTGCCACCGGCCCCGCGAAGATCAAGACAATCAACACGGTCAGTCCGACAGTCGGCAGCAGCCCCGCCTCACTTACGGCCGCAGGTTCGAACCTGTTCTTTGTCGCTGACAATGGCGTGAGCGGTCTCGAACTTTGGAAGAGCGACGGCACGACGATTGGAACCGTTCTCGTCAAAGACATCAACCCGACGGGGAATTCATCAAGTGCACCAAACAGCTTCCTGGTGGTGGACTCGACCCTCTATTTCGGTGCCGATGACGGCGTCAGCGGCTCTGAACTCTGGAAGAGTGATGGCACGACGGCAGGCACCGTTCTGGTCAAAGACGTGAACGTCACCGCGGCAGGCTTCGGCAACTCTGTGGGCGGACTGAATGGAAGCTACATTGTCTCTCTCACCGATGGCATCAATGGGTTCGAGCTCTGGAAGTCAGACGGCACTTCCGCTGGCACCAACATGTTGAAAGACATCAACGCGGTCAACCTCGGGGGCATGTCGCAGACCCATGTCACATTCAACGGCCTCAAGTACTTTGCGGCGACCGACGGCGTCAACGGCATGGAACTTTGGCGCACCGATGGCACCACCACAGGTACCTTCATGGTGAAGGACATCAACACCTCGGCGCCAGGTGTCGGCAGCACGCTTCAAGCGTTTACCGTCGTGGGGTCGACCTTGTTCTTCAGGGCAACCGACGGAGTCAACGGCTCCGAGCTGTGGAAAACGGACGGCACGGCCGCTGGTACCTTGATGGTCAAGGACATCAACCCAACGGCGGGGGCTTCTTCTTCGCCCAGCTCGCTGCTGGCCAACAACGGAGCTCTGCTGTTCATGGCCAACGACGGAGCGAGTGGCAATGAGTTGTGGACGAGTGATGGCACCGCCGCAGGCACTGTGATGCTCAAGAACATCAACCCTGTCGCAGGTGCAGGGTCAGACCCGCAGAACCTCGTTTCCATCAACAACATCGTCTATTTTGCCGCCAACGACAGCGTGAACGGATTTGAGCTCTGGAAGACGGATGGAACAGCGGCGGGCACCGTCTTGCTCAAAGACATCTGCACCGGTTGCAGCGGCTTTCCGGCTGGCTTCTTTGCGTTCAACAACAGAATCTACTTCAGCGCTTCGACTCCTACCGAGGGGACCGAACTCTGGGCGACGGATGGCACGTCGACCGGGACCAGCTTGTTCAAAGATCTCAATACGGTCAGCCCCGGCGCCAGCAGCACACCGAGCCAGTTCGCGGTGTTCAACAACAGAATGTACTTCACTGCAGCCGGGTCAAGCGGCGCCACTGCACTCGGCAACGAACTGTGGGGTTCAGACGGCACAGCGGCAGGCACCACGAACGCCTTTGACCTCAACCCCGGAACCCCCGGCTCGAACATTTCCAATCTGACCGTGTACAATAACAACCTGTACTTCACAGGCAGCGACGGAAGCTCCGGAACCGAGCTCTGGAAGTACGGCGGCACCAACCTCCCGACGCGACTGCAGCTTTCCGCAAGTTCGGGTGGAAGCAGCCCGAGTTCGCTCCTCGTCATGAACGGCCTCTTGTACTTCAGGGCAGCAACGCCGTCGTTTGGCTTCGAACTCTGGAAGACCGATGGCACCTCCGGCAACACGACTCGAGTGACCGATCTCTGGCCCAACGAAGGCGGCGGGGTCTCAGCTCTCTTGCCCTGACACCGGCCTGCTCGACAAACTTGAACAGGCTGCGTTGCTCCAACGGTTGGTCCCCGAGAGGTCGCAGGTGTCGTCGAGGAATTGCGTGCCATCCATGATGACTCGAGGAACCCACGGATCAGCAAGACGTACGTCCTGTCGTACATCGCGCTCGCTCCAAGCGCGGCCTCGACCATCACCGATGTGATGCTGGCCATGCGTGACCTGAGAGATGCCGACCACAACAGCCGCTTCGCAGTGGCGTGGCGAGCGGAATTTCCGAATTCTGTCCGATGGCACCAGGATCGTGGCGAAGGACCTCGGGGGTAATTCCGCGCTTCGCGAGGGACACGTTGGCGAAGCTGGAGCTGTGGCGGTTCACACCGCCTCCGGCCGAGTTCAGCCCTGAGGTGCACGAGGCGTTGTTGCAGGCCGCGCTGAATTCGCAGAGCGCGTGGTGCATTTTGCCGTGGGGTGACGTGTTCGGTGAGTCGGAGCGGGTGAATACGCCTGGTCCTCGTAACTGGGCGTACAGGATGAAGCCGTCGGTCGAGTCATTGGCCACAAGGGAAGACACCGTGCGCACGGCTGATTGGCTCGCGCGACTCACCCGCGAGTCGAAGCGCAGCTGATCAGCAGCCCAACTTCGTTCGTCGGGTCACCTCGGCCCGAGTGTGAACTTCAGTTCGGCCGGGGGCTGACATTGACCGTCCAGGTCTCGACGTCGAACGCGCAGTCGACACACGTTCGTGGTGACGCGCTGCACGTCAGGCCGTGCGGGCCAGAACACCGAAACGGAAGCTCGTAGCGGACGCGGACCTGGAGACGGCCAGCAGCGACGGGCGCGGGAATGAGAAGTCGATTCCTGCCCGGGAGCTTCCTGGACTCGTCGACGGAGAGCCTCTCGCCGCTGACGGAGAAGATGGTCGTCTCGACCTCGACGATGTGGGCCTCAGGCTCGAGCTGAGCCACCCAGGCGTCGTCGTCACCGACCAGCACGGTCGTGTTCGACACGACCTGCTCTCCGTTGGCCCGCTCCACTCTGAGCCGTCGCTCTGTCAGCGGCGCTGAGAGCTGCACGACGAACTCACCGGAGTCGTCTTTCACCCGAAGCTCGAGGTCGTCCTGCTCGGATGGCGGCCGGCCGCTCCAGGTTGGACTCCGGCAGTACGGGCTCTCGAGACCAGCGAGCGCTCGTCCAGGCGAGGGAGGCCCTCCACGGTCCAACTGCTCCATCGGCGCGCCATTGAGCGTCGCCTTCGCGTCGAGCGTGCTGCACGAGAGCGACAACCGAACACTCGCGCCGTCTCTGTCGAGCCACGCGTGTGGATTTGAAATTCCCGCGATGGAGCGTGGAACACAGCCCGACAACATCAACACCAGGGCGAGCGTCGAGCGCATGCGCGTCGGACCATACAGGTCGCGCAATCGTGCGGCTCGTCGTCGATGGAGCTGTGCGAACCAGGGCCTGCCGAGATACCAGTCCCCATGCGTTCACCACGCCTCATCATCCTGCTTCTCACCGCCTGCACGGGCGCGACACCCTCTCCTTCCGACGCCGGAGCTGGCGCCGGTGGTGGCTCGGCATCGTCGACCCGAACGCTCGGGCCTGATCAAGCAGGCGTCGCCACCTACTATTCAGCCGATGGCTCGGGTAGCTGCTCCTTCAGCGCGTCTCCCGCTGACCTCGACGTCGCCGCGATGAACGCAGCCCAGTGGAACAACAGCGCGGTGTGCGGCGGGTGCGTGCGCGTCGACGGCCCCAAAGGCTCGGTGACGGTGCGCATCGTCGACCAATGCCCAGACTGCGCCAGCGGCACCCTCGACCTCTCGGCACAGGCCTTCGCCAAGATCGCCGACCCCGTTGCTGGCCGCGTGAACGTGCGCTGGCAACCCATGTCGTGCGCCGTGCAGGGCGCGGTGGTGCTCCGCTTCAAGGAAGGCAGCTCGCGCTATTGGACAGGGCTTCAGGTGCGCAACACGCGCATTCCCGTGCGCTCACTCGAGGTCGAGAAGAGCGGCGCCTTCGTCAACGTGCCGCGCGAGAGCTACAACTACTTCGTCGACTCCAGCGGCTTCGGCCCCGGCCCCTTCACCCTGCGCATCACCGGCAACGACGGCCAGCAACTGCTCGAGACGGGCGTC
>JAEUJR010000596.1 GCA_016793585.1 Archangium sp. | reverse complement strand
GCGCACACGCGCCTTCCAGGTGGCGACGCCGTCGAAGGTGCCGACCTTGAGCTGGTTCGCGCTGGGCTCCACGACGGCCGCGAGACCAAGGCCCGAAGCCACCAGCTCGGCCTGCGAACCCTCGAGCGACGGCGGCGACAGATTCTTCATCGCCTTGATGTCGCGCTCGATCAGCCACTGGCTGTGGAGCAACGCCGTGCTGCGCTCGAACGTCGACAGGCTGGTGTCGGCGAGCAACTGCAGCACGCGCGCGCGGGTGCGGTCGACGTCGACGTCCTTCATGCTGGCCGCGTGCGCGAGGATCGCCGTGAAGCCGACGTTGCGCAGCGGGTAGCGGAAGAACGACTCATCGGGCTTGAACACCGCGTTCGAGATGACGCCCTTGCGTGACTCGTCGGCGAGCGAGGCGATGCGATCTTTCACGTCGGGCTCGTTCGAGACGCCCGCGTGTTCGGCCGCCAGCACCGCCAGCGCGAGGCCGTACAGGTCTTCAGGCTTCGCGTTTTGAACCAGCAGCCGCACCTTGGCGGCCTGACGGTTGCCCTGCAGCCTGGCCAGCACGTAGGTGCGCGTCGCTTCGAGGCCCGGCGGCAGATCGGCCTTGTTGTCGAGCCACGCGGCGCTCTCGGTGAGCCGCGCGTCGTTCTTGTCGAGCAGCCCGGCTTCGGTCGCATAGGCGAGTCCGTCGAGCGCGATCAGCGTCATCTCGACCGACGGCTCGTTGTACCCGGAGAACCAGGTGAAGCCGCCGCCCTTCACCGCCATGTCGAGAATGCGGCTGGTGCCCTGCACCGAGCGGCTCTTCGCCTCCGAAAGCAACGTGAGGCTGTCTTTGTCGAGCGCGTCGAGGCGCTTGAGCTTCTCGAGCGTGCGGTAGAGCGCGACGTTGGGAACCGTGGTGGCGACGAGCTGTTCGACGCAGCCGTGCGGGTACACGAGCATGTCGCGCGCGTTCGAGAGCGCGAGGTCGACCATCGAGGGCGCCAGCACGAGACGGCTGGTGAGCACCTGGGCCCCGGCCGGAACCGGCAACGTGAGCTGACCGCCGCCGAAAGACGAGATCGCGACGTCTTCTTCGATGGCGGCCGGCAGCACGGCGAGGTGCTTCACGTCGGAGATCGGGTCGCCGATGCCCTTCGCTTTGATGCCGAAGGTGAGCTCGCCCGACTTGTCGGCCTTCAACTCGACAGGGACGATGGCCTCGCCACCCTTCGCGAGCTTGAGCGACTCTGACTTCGCGTCGACCGTCGCCGCGCCCTGACCGGAGTAGTCGAGCGTGACCGTGCCCTGCCCCGGGCCGTTCTGGCCGGGCGTGACGCGAATGGAGCCGGTGGCCGTATCACCCTGGCGCATGAACTGAGGCAGGTTCGCGGCGACGACGAGGGCGCCACGGGTGGCGAACTCGCTGGTCGACTCACCGAAGCGGCCCGAGGCATCGACGGCGACGGCGGTGACGGTCCACAGCGTCTGCATCGAGTTGAGCTTGAACGTCACCGTCGCGCGGCCATCTCGATCGGTGACGACCGAGGGGTTCCAATAGACGGTGTCGTCTTCTTTCTGCGGCTTGGTCGGAGGCTTCACCGCGGCGAACTGGCGCTTCGGCAACTTCGCCAGCTGCATCGCGATGCGATCGCCATAGCCGTAGCCCTGGAACTCGCTCGAGGCGAACGTCGACACGTTGTCGCGGCCCACCGGGTAGAAGAAGTCGACGATGCCCGGGCGGAACTCGCTCTGGAGCGCGTAGACGGCCTTGTCGACGACGCCCACCGAGAGCTGCGCCTGCACGGGGCGGCCGAGGTGATCGGTGACGCGCATGGTGAGCGTCTGGGTCGTGAGCGGCGCGGCCTCGGAGCGTTCAGCGTTGACCTCGACCGCCAAGGTGCGCTCCTTCGGCACGATGCGGAAGCCAGCGATGCGCTCTTCCCAGCGACCCGTGACCGACGGGTACGCGATGGCGGCGTAGACGGCGCTGCCGAAGCGCTTCTCGATGGGGAACTTGTAGACGACCGTCTGGCCCTTCACCGGCACGCGCTCGGTCTTGAAGATGCCGGC
>JAEUJR010000595.1 GCA_016793585.1 Archangium sp. | reverse complement strand
GTAGTAGGTCGGGGTCAGGAACCAGAGGCTCCCCACCGCGACGAGCACGACCAACCCGAAACGGGTCCACCAGTTGCGGTCCATCACTTCTCCTCTTTCTTGGCGGCGGCTTCGTCGGCCTTCGGGGCCTCTTCGACCACGGTGACCTTCGCCTGCACGCTCGACTTGAGCACTCGAATCTTCACGCCGTTGGCGACCTCGAGCGACACCGTCTTCTCGGTCACCAGGGCGATCTTCCCGAGAATGCCCGACTGCAGCACCACGTCATCGCCCTTCTTCAGCGAGGTGAGCACGCCGTCGTGCTCCTTCTGCTGCTGACGCTGCGGGCGAATGATCAGGAAGTAGACGATGGCCGCCATGGCGACCAGGTAGAAAGCCATCGGTCCGCCAAGGGCAGAGTCGGCGGCGAAAATCATCGGTATGGCTGCGGGCGTCATGTGTGAGACGCGGGCGTCTATCAGGCACACATGGGTCCAGCAAGGTGTGCTAGGGCCCTGCGCCCATGATCCGTTCCCTCCTGGTGGCAACCGTGTTTCTGGCCTTCGCGGCGGTTTCTTCGAGCTGCGGGCCCCTGGTGACGGCAGGCGAAGCGTGCACGACGCGCGCTGACTGCCCGCCCAGCTACAGCTGCTTCCAGAAGCAGACCGGTGGCACCGTCGAAGTGCCCGGAGGCTTCTGCTCGCGAGGCTGCGCCGCCGAGGCCGACACGCACGAGTGCCCGTCGGGCACCGTCTGCACGTTCTTCGGAGACAGCCAGCTCGTCTGCTCGCCCCAGTGCACCGCCGACTCGCAGTGCCGCTCGGGTTACGTCTGCGCCGACGTCGCGATGGGCAGCACGGCCGTCGGCAACATGGGCGGCGCGAAGAAGACCTGCCGGCCCAAGGGCGTCATCCAGTAACTGACTCCGCTTCGACCACCGACGTGGGCCGCGCTGCGAAGTCCTTCATGAACGCGGCGTAGCGATTCTGCTCGATGGCCAGCCGCGCCTCCTTCATGAGGCCCAGGTAGAAGTGCAGGTTGTGAATCGTGTTGAGCCGCATGGCCACGAGCTCTTTCGCGTTGAACAGGTGCCGCAGGTACGAGCGCGAGAAGGTGCGGCACGTGTAACAAGTGCACGCGGGGTCGAGCGGTCGTGGATCTTTCGCGTACCGCGCGTGCTTGATGACGAGCTTGCCCTGGCTGGTGAAGAGGAAGCCGTTGCGCGCGTTGCGGGTCGGCATCACGCAATCGAACATGTCGACCCCCGCGCCGACGCAGGTGACGAGATCGATCGGCGTGCCGACGCCCATGAGGTAGCGCGGCTTGTCTTTCGGCAGCAGCGGCGCGGAGAACGCAACGCCCGCGTGCATCTGCTCGGGCGCTTCACCCACGGCGTAGCCACCGAGCGCGTAGCCCGGCAGATCGATCGCGCAGATCTCTTCTGCGTGCCGTCTTCGGAGATCTTCGAAGAGCCCGCCCTGCACGATGCCGAAGAGCGAGCTGCGCAGCCGACTCCACGCCGAGACGCAGCGGCCGAGCCAACGGGTGGTGCGCGCGAGTGACGGCTCGAGGTAGCTGCGCTCGCTCAACGCGGGCGGGCACTCGTCGAAGGCCATGATGATGTCGGCGCCCAGCGTCTCTTGAATCTCGATGCTGCGCTCGGGCGAGAGCATGTGCTTCGCACCGTCGAGGTGCGATTGAAAGGTCGCGCCCTCTTCGGTGATCTTCCGCATTTCGGAGAGGCTGTAGACCTGAAAGCCGCCCGAGTCGGTGAGCATCGGCCGCTCCCACGAGATGAAGCGGTGCAGGCCGCCCATCTCGCCGATGAGCTTCTCTCCCGGCCGCAACATCAGGTGGTACGTGTTCCCGAGAATGATCTGCGCCTCGAGCGCGCGCAGATCGTCAGGAGCACAGGCCTTCACGCTGCCAGCCGTTCCCACCGGCATGAAGATGGGCGTCTCGATGGTGCCGTGCGGCGTGTGCAGTCGCCCACGACGGGCACCGGTCGTGGCGTCGACATGGAGCAGCTCGTAACGAACCAACGATGGGGCGACGGACTGATCGCCACGACGTTCGGGAGCGAGGCTCATGGGCGTCCTTCGTTGAGGTCGGCACGGAGCTCGGGAGCGAGGCTCATGGGCGATCCTTCGTTGAGGTTGCCGCCCGTACGAGTCGGCGAGGGCGCGACGAATCGCTCCCTGC
>JAEUJR010000573.1 GCA_016793585.1 Archangium sp. | reverse complement strand
CGACATCAAGCTCTCGATCGATCGCATCGGTGGCTACAAGGCCTTCTGCAACAAGATCTGGAACGCCACGCGCTTCGCGCTGATGAACCTCGGCGACTTCCAGGAAGACGGCCGCGTGTTCATCGGAGAGCGCGCGCTCAGTCTGGCCGACAAGTGGATTCTGTCGCGGCTCGATCGCGCGGTGCGTGACACCAACGAGGCGCTTGAGCGGTACGCCTTCAGCGACGCTGCCTCGACGCTCTACCAGTTCCTCTGGGGCGAGTTCTGCGACTGGTACATCGAGCTCTCGAAGGGCGCGCTGTACGGCGACGACGACGCGGCGAAGGAATCGACCCGCGCCACGATGGTGTTCTGTCTCGATCGCGTGATGCGCCTGCTGCACCCGTTCGCGCCGTTCATCACCGAGGAGATCTGGCAGAAGCTGCCGATGACGCGCACGGTCGACTCGATCGCGATCGCCGAGTACCCGAAGCACGACGAGCGGCTGCGTGATGAGGTGGCCGAAGCGACGATGGCGCCGATCATCACGGCCATCGAGGGCATTCGCACCATTCGTGGCGAGTCGAACCTGTCTCCCGCCCTGCGCATCGAGGCGCTGATTCAGAGCGACGAGACGATCGTTCGCGGCACGCTCGAGACGTACAAGCGCTACGTGATGCCCCTCGCCGGGCTCGCGAAGCTGTCGGTCGAGCCGATGGGCACGAAGCCTCCACAGTCGGCGGCCGAGATTCGGCACCAGATGGAGATCTACGTGCCCCTCGCGGGCATCGTCGATCTCGCCGAAGAGCGCGAACGTCTGAAGAAGGACATCGCCAAGTCGGAGGCCGAAGCGGCGCAGATTCAGAAGAAGTTCGAGAACCCCAACTACGCCACCCGCGCGCCGGCCGACGTCGTCGAGAAGGACAAGGCCCGCATCGCCGAGCTGCACAGCCGCGTGGGCAAGCTGAACGACAACCTGAAGCGCATCGCGCCCGTCGAAGTGCGGGTCGCTCCACCTGTGGCTGGCCCCGTGAACCTCGAGGAGGAACTCAAAGAGGAACTCTCGGGCGTGACGGTGCCCGCCGACCCGGATCAGCAGGTGAAAGAGGCGCTCACCAAGCTGCGTGAAGGCACGAAGGAAGGCCTCTCGTCGCAAGATCACCGCGACCTCGGCGTCGCCTACATGAACATGGGCCTCGTCGACGACGCCGTGCGCGAGTTCAACGCGGCGAAGGAGGACGACGCTCCGAAGAAGAAGGCGCCTGCACCGAAGAAGGCGCCTGCCGCGAAGAAGAAGCCCGCGCCTGCACCGAAGAAGGCACCGGCGAAGAAAAAGCCGATCGCGAAGAAGCCTGCTCCGAAGAAGGCGGCGCCCGTGAAGAAGAAGCCGGCCGCGAAGAAGCCCGCTCCGAAGAAGGCCGCGCTCGCGAAGAAGAAGAAGCGCTGAGATCGACATGCGCGACCACTTCATCGAACGCCTGATCGACCTCTCGCTGGACGAAGATCTCGGCTCGGCCGGAGACGTCACCAGCAATGCCCTCGTGAGCCCCACCGCGCACGGCAAGGCTGAGCTCTGGGCCAAAGAAGAGATGACGCTCTCGGGCCTCACGGTCTTCGAGCAGGTCTTCCGCCGCCTCGACGCCTCGGTCGAGCTCGACTTCGATCTCTCCGACGGCGATCGCACGCTCAAGAAGCAGCGGGTCGCGCGCATGGAAGGGCCGATGCGGGTGCTGCTGGCCGGGGAGCGCACGGCGCTGAACCTGGTGCAGCGGCTCTCGGGCATCGCCACCATGACCGCGAAGGCCGTCTCGACGATCGCCAGCGTGCGCGGCACGAAGCTGAAGATTCTCGACACGCGGAAGACGACGCCCGGCCTGCGTGGGCTCTCGAAGGAGGCCGTTCGTCACGGCGGCGGCATGAACCACCGCATCGGCCTCTTCGACGGCGTGCTCATCAAGGACAACCACATCGCGGCGGTGGGGGGCTCCATTCGCGAGGCCCTCAAGCGGGCCCGCGAGAACGCGCCCCGGCTGGTGAAGATCGAGATCGAGGTCACCTCGATGGCGCAGCTCGAAGAGGCCATCGACGCGGGCGCAGACATCGTCATGCTCGACAACATGAACGACGCCCAGATCGTTCACGCCGTGCAGATCGCCAACGGGCGCTGCGAGCTCGAGGTCTCGGGTGGCGTGACGCTCGATCGTCTGCCCGTGCTCGCGAAGCTGGGCGCCGACTACGTGTCGATGGGCGCGTTGACGCACTCCGCGCGCGCGATGGATCTCTCGCTCGAGATCCTCACGCCGCGCGAAGTGTCGAAGCCTCGCATTCGTATGCGCTGAGCGTCACGGCCTGCCGAGCAGCTCGAGCACGTGGGCCATCGAGACGTCGAGCGGCTCGGTGCCCGACACCCGCAGGTGGGCGTGCTGCTTCGACGGCTCGACGAAGGCGTCGTGCATGGGCTTCACCTGCCGGTGGAACTGCTTGTGAACGCCGTCGGGCGTGCGGCCGCGCTCACGAACGTCTCGCTCGAGGCGGCGGTTGAAGCGCACGTCTTCTTCGCACTCGACGAAGATGGCCACGTCGAAGAGCGGTCGAACGTTCGGCGCGTCGAGAATCAGCGTTCCATCGACGACGACGAGCGGGCGTGCCCCGAGGGGCTCGGTGCGGGCCAGCCGCTTGTGCGTGGCGAAGTCGTAGATCGGCACCTCGACGGCTCTGCCCTCACGCAGCGCCTTCAGCTGCACCTCGAGCAGGGGAAAGTCGAGGCTCGACGGGTGATCGAAGTTCACGCTGCCGCCGTCGCCGTCGAAGCGCGCCGACTGGTCGATGTAGAACGAGTCCTGCATGACGAGGCAGGCGTCGTCGGCGAAGGCGCGAACCAGCTCTTGCGCCAGCGTCGTCTTGCCCGAGCCTGAGCCACCCGCGACGCCGATGAGCACCCGGCGCCCGTTCGCGAAGTGCGCCCTACACCGTGCCAAAGAGTCGGTCACCGGCGTCTCCCAGGCCCGGCAGCAGGTAGCCGCGCTCGTCGAGGCCCTTCTCGATGCTCAACGTGAAGATCTCGACGTCAGGGTGCGCGTTCAGCACCTTGTCGATGCCCACCTGCGCCGAGAGAATCGTGACGACCTTGATCGGCCCGACCTTGTACTGCTTGAGGCGATCGAGCGCGGCGAGGCAGGTGTCTCCGGTGGCGAGGAGCGGGTCGATGAGCAGCAACCGGTGCCCGTCCACCCGCTTCGGCAGCTTGAAGTAGTACTCGACGGTCTGGTTCATGCCCTTGTCGCGATAGATGCCGATGTGCCCGAACTGGGCGAACGGCAGCATCGACATGAACGCGGGCAGCATGCCTTCGGCGGCGCGGAGCACGGCCGCGACGGTGATCTGCTCCTGCACCTTGTACGCGGTCGTCTTCTGCATCGGCGTGACGACCGGCGTCTTGGTGAGCTTCAGATCGCGCGTGGCCTCGTAGGCGAGAATCGAGCCCAGCTCGTTGAAGATCTGCCGGAACTCGTGAGGCGTCGCGTCCTTGTTTCGAAGGTGCGCGAGCTTGTGCTCGATGATCGGGTGGGAAATGACGTGAACGTTCTTCATGATCTCTTTCGTGAAGGTCAAAACACCATTCCATCGCTCTTCAGCGTCAGCGGAGGCACACCGCCCGGCCGCTTCTGCTTCGCGATGACTCGCCCGGCGCTCCACGTGCCCCCCTGCAGCACGCGCGCGAGCGGCAGCTGTTGCTTCGTCTTGCCCATGCGGCGACAGACCTCGTCACCGACGCGATCGAGCAGCTGCACGGTGAGCGCGCGCCACTCGATGATGGCCGGGTGAGACGCCTCGAGCTCGACGCTCGCGAGCGCCGGGTCTCGCAGCGTCAACACACCCGAGTCGAGAAAGAGCCCGCCGTTCCGATACTCGGGCAGGCCCGTCAGCTCTTCGACGCCGGTGAACTGCACGCCGCCGTGCTCGAGCGGCTCGACGAGCGAATAGGCGAGCCACTGCGAGAGCTTGTGAAAGGGCACCCACGCGTCGATGCCTTCTCCACGCCAGGGCCACACGTCGCCGAAGCCCACGCCGTCGAGCGTCACGCGCGACGGCCACATGGTCGAGAAGCCGAACAGCAAGAGCCGCAGCAACGACGTCGCCGCCAGGGGCTGGGGCTGCGCGAGCAGGGCGTCGAGCATGTTGCCGGGCCTGCCGTTGCCGAACAGCGACGGCGCTCCAGCCAGCGACACCGACAGTCGCTGCAAGAGTGACGCGCGGCCTTCGAGGCCCGTCATCGGGTTGGTCGCGCTCACCTGCATGCCACGCGAGACGTCGGCCACGGTCAGCTTCGCCAGGCCCTCGGCGGTGACGCGCCTCGAGCGATCGTGGCTGAAGGCGCCCGAGAGGAACATGGCCACCGACGCGACGGCGAGGCCCTCGGAGCGCGAGTACGTGACGCCATCTTCGACGTACTTCCACTCAGGGCCGGCGCCCGCGTCGAGCAGCACCGAGACGACGACGAGATCGACGAGAGCGCGCGCCTGCTCCTTCTTGTCGGTGGTGCCGAGCGCAGCGAGCACCTTCGCCACGCGATCGACGCCGCCTGCGCGCAGGTGCTCGTACCGCCCGTGGAACGGAATGTTCCCGGTCGGGTAGTTCTCGTTCGTCACCTGCATCACGAAGTCGACGAGGGCAGGCAGCTTCGAGAGATCGACCGCGAAGGCCGTCTCGCCTGCCAGCGCGGCGTCGAACACGCGCTTGGTTCGTGCACGAATGGTGGCCGGGTCGGTGATCGTCGCCAGCGCACCCGTGACGTTGGGCCAGGGCAGCTCACTCATCGAGGCGGCGTCCCTTCACCTTCACGAGCTCGTCCTTCTTCTTCGCGCCCGTCGTCTTGTTGAAGTAGCCGGCCGCCTTCTTGGCCTCCATCTCGACCGACGCGTCGCCCGGAATCTTCTCGGGCGGAATCTCGTAGCGGCGCACCACCTTGATGCCGCTGCCGGTGATGGCGTCGTGCTTCATGTTCGACATCGAGATGAGGTTGTCGATGCGTTTGATGCCCATCCAATTCAGGGCGTCGGGCATCAGCTCCTGAAAGCGCATGTCTTGAACGCCGGCGACGCACTCGGTTCGGTGGAAGTACGTGGCCGCCGAGTCTCCGCCCTTCTGGCGCTTGCGCGCGTTGTAGACGAGGAACTTGGTCACCTCGCCGAGCGCGCGGCCCTCTTTGCGGAAGTACACGATGTACCCGATGCCGCCGCGCTGGGCCGTCTTGATGCACTCCTCGATGCCGTGCACGAGGTACGGCCGGCAGGTGCAGATGTCGCTGCCGAACACGTCGGAGCCGTTGCACTCGTCGTGCACGCGCACCGTCACCTCGACGTCGTTGCGGCCGATCAGCTTCTCGTCGCCGAAGACGTAGACGGAGGTCGAGCCGATGGGCGGCAGCATGACCTTCAGATCGGGGCGGGTGATCAGCTCGGGGAACATGCCGCCCGTCTCTTCGAAGAGCGCCTTGCGCAGGGGGATCTCTTCGATGCCGAAGCGCTTGGCGACGCCGGGCAGGTGCCACACGGGTTCGATGGCCGCCTTGGTGACCGCGACGTCCTTGTTCGCCTTCACGACCCGGCCGTCGATGAAGATGCGGCCCTGGTTGATGGCGTTCTCGAGCTCGGTCATCACGAGGTGCGCGCGCGTGACGGCGATGGTCGGGCGAATGTCCATGCCCGCGGCGAGCTCCTTCTTGAAGGTCTTGTGAACGAGGTGCCCCCA
>JAEUJR010000557.1 GCA_016793585.1 Archangium sp. | reverse complement strand
CGCCAGCTTCCTTCTTCTGCGACGCCTCCTTCGCGACCTCTTTGCCCTTCTCGTACTCGCTCGCGTACTTCTTCTTCGCGGCCTCGACGTCGAGGTTGGTCATCGTGCCGCCGCTCGCGAGGTGGTTCTTCACGACCTGGCCCACCGCGTAGGTCGAGGCCCCCGAGGCGATCGACATCGACACGCCCCCGAGGATCGTCCCGATGCCGGGGATCGCCTTGATGGCCGAGGCGCCGATGCGCGCGACGGCGCCACCCGTGAGTGCGCCCACCCAGATCTTCCCGGTGCCTTCGTCGTACGACGAGCCGTAGAGGCTGCAGAGCTGCCGAATGAGATCGACCTGCACGGCGGTCACGGCCACGAAGTCGGCGATGGGCACGGGCACGAGGCCGGCGCCGACGCTCCAGTACACGTGCTGGCGAATGACGGAGTCGGCTGCGGCGGCTGGGCTGGTCATTGGGAGTCCCCTCGGGTGGTGCGGCGAGTATGCGCGCTTGGAACGCACTGGGGCGCTCAAAGTTCCGTCACCCGTTGGGCCGTGATCAATCACCCGCAGTGATTGACGTTCACCCGCCGAACAAGCGCTTGAAGAACGCGAAGAGGCCGGTGGGCTTCGCGGAGGCGATCTCCTCGGCTGTCAGCTCGGGGCCTTCGGACTCCAGCGTCGCGACCTTCTTGCGAGCGGCGTCGGGCGTCTGCTGGGTGGCGTAGGTGGTACTCACGGTCTGGCCCGTCGAGTCCTCCTTCGCGGTGATCGTCAGAATGCACTCGTTCGACAGCTCGAAGGCGAGCTCGACGCTCACGGCTCCACGTGGGCCTGGCGGCAGGTTCGCGATCTTGAACACGCCCAGCAGGTGGTTGTTTCGCACCAGCGCCGACTCGCCCTGGAAGATCGAGAGCTCGAGCTCGCTCTGGTTCTCCTTCGTGGTCGACACCCGGTACGTGCGCGTCACCGGCAGCGCCGTGTTGCGCTGAATGATCGGGTAGAAGCGCCCGCCCGGCAGGCCGATGCCGATCGACATCGGCAGCACATCGATGAGCAGCAGCCCACCCTTGGTCTCGAGCGAGTGCGCGAGCAGCGCAGCGCCCTGGGCGACGGCTTCTTCGGGGTTCATGCCGAAGAGCGGGCGCCGGCCGAAGAGCAGGGTGATGCGCTCCTGCACGAGTGGCGCGCGGGCCTGGCCACCGACGAGCAGAATCTCGTCGATCTGATCGGCGCGCAGGTAGCGGGCCTGCAGCACCTCCTGGCAGACCTCCATCGTGCGGTCGACCAGATGCCTCGTAAGCGACACGAGCTGCGCGCGCGTCATTGTCACGTCGAGATCGACGGGCTGGTTCTTCACCAGCGTCACGAACGGCACGTGAATGCGCGACTCCGTCTTGTCCGACAGGGCAATCTTCGTGCGCTCGGCGGCGTCTTGAACGCGCTGAATCGAGACGCGATCGTTGAACAGCGCGTCGTACTTCGCTTCGAACTCGGCCAGCAGCCAGCCGACGATCGCGTGGTCGAAGTCGAGGCCGCCGAGGAAGGGATCTCCGCCGGTCGAGACGACCTCGTAGACCGAGTCGGACAGCTCGAGCACCGACGCGTCGAAGGTGCCGCCGCCGAGATCGTAGACGAGCACGCGCTGGCTCTTTCGCCGGCCATAGCCCCACGCGAGCGCCGCCGCCGTCGGCTCGTTCACGATGCGCTCGACGTGCAACCCTGCGAGCCGGCCAGCTTCACGCACCGTCAGGCGCTGTTTCTCGGAGTACCAGGCCGGCACGGTGATCACCGCGCGGTTGATTGGCTGCTGCAGCGTCTGCTCGGCGAGCTGCTTCACCTCTCGCAGCACCATCGCCGACATCTGCTCGAGCGAATAGACCCGGTCGGCCAGCTTCACGCCGCAGTCGCCGGTCTCGGTGGGCACGACCTCCCACGTGAAGCGCGGCAGCAGCTCCTGCACCTCGGGTGATTCGTACTCACGGCCGACGAGGCGCTTGAAGCCGGCCACGGTCCATCGCGGGTTGGTGACGAGCTGACTCCGCGCGGCGCCTCCGACGATCAGCTTGCCGCGAGAGGTGAGGGCGACGACCGAGGGAATCAGCGACTGCCCATCACGGCTGCGCAGCACGACAGGCTGGCCATCTTTCACGATGGCGGCGCACGAGTTGGTGGTGCCGAGATCGATGCCGATGATCGGGCCGTCGCGCGGTGGCTCTGACAGAGGGGCCTCGAACTCGGGAGCCTTGACCTCCGGCCCGGCAGCGCCCTGAACGAGGAGCCGGCCGCTCGCTTCCGACGGCAGCTCGGCCTGGGCCTGAGACGGTGGCGGCGCAGGTGGCGGCGGCGGAGCGACGGCATCAGGGCGCGTGTCGATGGGCCCGACGTTGCGCGGAACGGGCGGCTCGGGGCTGCGCGCGTGCGGCATCGCGGCGGCGGCCGCCTCGAGGAAGCGACGGCTCTGCGCGTCGAGGGTGATGAACTTGAAGCCCATGCCGGTGACGCCTTCACCGCGCGTTCCCGTCACCCACGACACCGTCGCGTTGCCGTAGAGCAGGCGCTGCCCGTCGGCGAGCTTCACCTCGAGCGTGACGGGGGTTCCCGGCGCGTGCAGCTGCCTCGCCCGCAGGTAGATGCCACCGCGCGTGATGTTCGAGCCGTAGCCGCCAAGGAACTCCTCGGCCGTGTTGAACGGCAGGCGAACCGAGAGGCTGATCGGCTTGGCGCTCGTCACGAGAACGTCGGCAGTTAATCCCACCGCTCGGCTGAGTCGACCTTGTTCACCGACGTCACTTCGACTTCACGGGCGTCAACGTCGGAATCTTCGGCAGCTTCGGCAGCGGCACCTCGATCGTCTTGGCGGTGCCGGCGCAGAGCACGTCGTATTTGATGCTGTCTCCGGGCTGCATGGCGGCGAGCGACCTGCCGATGGCCTTCGAGTCGGTCGTCGCGAAGCCGTTCACGCGCAACACGAGATCGCCACCGAGAATGATGGTCGAGCCGCCGATCTCGGCCTCGATCATGCCGCCGTGCAGACCCGCCTTGTCCGCTGCGCCGTCGTCTTTGACCTTCTCGACGAGCAGCCCCGCCTCGACCGGCCAGTTCATGACCTCGGCGAACTCCTTCGAGACGAAGCGCACCGAGACGCCAATCCACGGCAGGGGCGCGTCGAACAGCCGGCTGCGCACCGTCGAGGTGGGAATGGCGAAGTTGAGGCCCATGGAGCCGCCCGACTTCGACGCGATGAAGCTCGCGATGCCGACGACCTCTCCGTCTTCGTTGAAGAGCGGGCCGCCCGAGTTGCCCTGGTTGATCGGCACGTCGGTCTGCAGCAGGCGGCTGGGGTGGGGGCCCTTGCGGTTGTCGGTGCGAAGGGCGCTCACCACACCCGAGGTCACGGTGTGCGTGAGGCCGAGCGGGGCGCCGATGGCGAACAAGCGCATGCCGGGCTTGAGCACCTCGGAGTCTCCGAGCGGCGCGACGACGATCTTCTTCGGCACCTTGTCGACCTTGAGCAGGGCGAGATCTTCGGTGCGTGACAGCGTGACGATCTCGGCGTTGCTGGCGGGCGCGTCGACGAACTCCACCTCGATCAGATCTGCCTCGTCGACGACGTGGGCGGCCGTGACGACCCACCCGTCGGGGTGAACGATGACGCCCGAGCCGGTGCCCGTGGTGATGGAGACCGACTTTCCACCCGCGCTTGAGGTCGTCTTCTTCTGGGCGATTCGAACCGTCACCACCGAGCCGTCGACCTTCTGAACCACCTGTTCGAGGGGCAGCGCAGCGAGGGGCGTCAACAGCGCGAGTGCGAGCATGACGACAGCCTGCCTCACGTCTATTCTCTTTCCCATGGTGCCGAGGTTGACCGTTCGCGAACTGCGCCAGTTGGGCGCCTCGGGCCAGCTTCGAGCGACGTTTCCCTTCGCCGCCCTGGTGCAGCAGCCTCCCGATGAGCTTCGCCGCCGGGCCGCGCTTCAACAGCCGAAGACGGTGGTGCTGGGAGGCAAGCCGCAGCTCGCGCGCCACGCGTTGGCCCTGGTGCTGGGCTTCGACGCGATGGTGGCGTGGCCGGTCGGAGGCGGCGCCGACCGCATCGAGACCATCGGCCGCCTCGAAGACAACGACGTGATCGTCGCAGATCCCTCCGTCTCGTCGCACCACGCCGAGTTCACGTGGCAGTCGGGCCCGCAGGTGATCGCGATTCGTGATCTCGGCTCGACGAACGGCACCTTCATCAACGGCGCGCAGGTCGGCGATCAGTTCGCGATTCTGACCGACGGCGAGGTGCTCTCGCTGGGCGACGCGGCCTTCGTCTTCGTCACCATCGACTCGCTCGAAGGGCTGCTCCGCATGGGTGGGGCGTGAACCGTTGTTGATCGCCGGGCGGTGCGCTAGTGCCCGGCCATGCTGACTCCGAACATTCG
>JAEUJR010001047.1 GCA_016793585.1 Archangium sp. | reverse complement strand
CCCCGGGCGAGGGGCGTCAGAAGCGCCGCCCGATATGACGACCAAGAAAGAGCTGAAGGAACTGAAGGCCCCCGACGAGCTGCAGAAGCTCGGACAGCAGGCGGTGCCCTTTCTCGAGCAGCACGGCAAGAACATCGTCCTGGGCGTGCTCGCGTTCGTGGGCATCGGCGGTGGCGTCGCGCTCGTCAGCCACATTCAGAAGCGCAGCCTCGAGTCGTCGATGTACCAGTACGGCGCCGCGCTCAAGGTGCTCGACCGTGAAGTGAACGCGAACTCGACCGCGCCCGTGAAGGTTGGCGAAGAGCCGCCCTTCAAGACCGAGAAGGAGAAGGACGAGGCGATCATCGCCAAGCTCTCGAGCTTCCGCGCCGATCACAAGGGCAAGAAGACCGCCGCCAACGCCGCGCTGCCGCTCGCGCAGGCGCTGCTGCGTCAGGGCAAGGCCGCCGAGGCGCTGCCCCTCGCCGAAGAGTTCCTCAAGGAGTCCGACCCCTCCGACACGCTGCGCCCCATCGCGCTCGAGACCCGCGGCTACGCGCTCGAGTCGCTCGGCAAGCTCGACGAGGCCTCGGCTGCATTCGACAAGCTCTCGCAGGAGAACAAGACCGACTTCATGAAGGGCATGGGCCTGTACCACTCGGCTCGCCTGCTCGAGAAGAAGGCCGACCTGAACGGCGCCATGAAGCGGTACAGCGAAGTCACCTCGAGCGCCTCGGAGTCGTCTGCTGCCCGCCTCGCCAAGGAGCGCATGGCGCTGCTCGCGGCGAAGGGCATCGCAGTGCCCGAGACCGTCGCGGCCCCCGTCGCCGTCGACGCCGGTAAGTAATCGGCGCGGCCTCCCGTCGTCTCTTCGAACATCGATGATCGCGCTCCCCTCGAGGACAGCTCTCGCAGCGCTCCTGCTCCTCGCGGGCTGCAAGGCGATTCCGCTCAACAACGATCCCACGATGCCGGTGCGCGTGGCGCAGGTCAGCCCGCCAGCGCTGTGGGAGATCGATTGGTCCAAGCCGCTCGTGAAGACCGAGTTGCTCGAGTACCAGCCGCGCGAGACCGCACGGCCCGCGATCGATCCCGAGACCGAGCGCATCATCGTCACCACGCGTGACGGCGGCATTCGCTGCCTGTCGCCCAAAGACGGTTCGATTCTGTGGGAGAAGAAGACCTTCGGCCGCTTCTTCTCGGGCGCGCTGATCGACCACGGCATCGCCTACGTGCCCGGCGGAGACGGCGTGCTCTACGCCATCAACGTGCTCTCGGGCGAGACGGTGTGGCAGTTCAAGTCGAACGAAGAGCTCATCACCACGCCCGTCGTCTCCGAAGGCCGCGTGCTGGTGATGTCGTCGCAAGACACGCTCTTCGCGGTCGAGATCGCCACCGGCAAGTGGGCCTGGCAGTACAAGCGCGACATGCCGCAGGGCTTCTCGATTCGCGGCGCATCGATGCCCGCGGCGTATGATGGGCTCGTCTACGCCGGCTTCGCCGATGGCTTCCTCGTCGCGCTCGGCCTCGATGACGGCGTCGCCCGCTGGGAGCGCAAGCTCACCATCTCGGGCGGCCAGCAGTTCAAGGACGTCGACTCCACGCCCGTCATCGACGAGAACGGCCACGTCTTCGCCGCCAGCTACAAAGACGGCGTGTTCGCCCTCGACGCGAAGACCGGCGACATCCTCTGGGCGTCGGCGCGCGGTGGCGTGACGTCGCTTCTCCAGCGCGGAGAGGTGCTCTTCGCGACGGGTGATGGCACCCTGACCGCGCTCGAGACTCGCGGTGGCCGGGCGCTGTGGAGCCTCGACCTCTCGGATCGCACGCCCAAGGGCAAGACGAACAACGCCGGTCGTCCACCGGTGATGACCCGCGGCTACATCGTGGTGCCCACCTCGACCGCGCTCGCGTTCGTCGACCCCACCGTCGGCAAGGTGCGCGCTGCCTGGAACCCGGGCCGTGGCATCACCGCGACGCCCACCCGCTTCGTCTCGGCGCGTGACGGAAATCGGCTCTACGTGCTCACGAACCTCGGAACGCTGTTCGCGCTCCAGCTGATCGGGAGCGGTGGATGAAACGCATTCGGGTGGTCGCTGGGCTGATCGCCGACCCGACCGATCCGACGCGTTTCCTGGTGCAGCAGCGCCTGCCCAACGCCAGCCGCGCGAACCTCTGGGAGTTCCCCGGCGGCAAGCTCGAGCCGGGCGAGACCGAACCGCAGGCCTTGATTCGGGAGTGTCAGGAAGAGCTCGACGTCACGCTGACCGTCGGCCGCAAGCTGTGGTCGACCGTGCATGAGTACTCCGATCTCGTCGTCGAGCTCGAGCTCTTCGCGGCCGACATCGCGACCGGCCAGCCGAAACCACTGGGCTCACAGGCGCTGAAGTTCGCCAACCCCACCGAGATGAAGGCGCTGCCGTTCTGTGAGGCCGATTTGCCGCTGCTCGACGCGCTGGTGACGGGCGAAGTGCCCACGCGATGAGCGGGTTCCTCGAGCGCACGTTTCAGCTCTCGAAGGGCGTCGGGCCGTACCGCGAACGGGAGCTCTGGGCCCAGGGGCTCGAGACGTGGGAGCAGTTCGAAGCCGCCGCAGCGAAGGGCGTGGTGATGTCGAAGTCGATCGACGCGGCCACGCTGGAGCGGATCTCAGAAGCCCGCGGCGCGCTCGCGAAGAAGGACCTCGCCACGCTCGCCGCGCTCGTCTCGCCCAAAGAGCACTGGCGGCTGTACCCGCACTTCGTCGACCAGGCGGCGTTCTTCGACATCGAAGCCGACGGCGACAACGTGCCTACCGTCGTGGGCGTGATGGATCGCGAAGGCGTCGTGAGCTTCGAGCGTGGCAAGACGTTGCACGAGCTGCCCGCGCGCCTCGCGAGGAGCCCGATCTGGGTCACGTTCAACGGCGCCGTGTTCGACGTGCCCGTGCTCGAGAAGGCCTTCGAGAACGTCGAGTTTCCCAGACCGCTCGTACACATCGATCTGCGCTTCCTGGTGAGGCGTACGGGGCTCAAAGGCGGGCTCAAGGGCATCGAAGAGGCGCTCAAGCTGCACCGGCCGCCGCACCTCAAGGGCGTGAAGGGCTTCGACGCGATTCGCCTGTGGCGCGAGTGGACCGAGCAGAAGAACGTCACCGCGCTGCGAATTCTGCTCGAGTACAACCTGTACGACGCCATCAACCTGCGCTCGGTGCTCGAGTGGTGTCAGTGGCGAATGACCGAGCAGTTCGCCTGGCAGCTCGAGCGTCGGCCGATCTTCGAGCGCGGTGAAGTGCTCTACGACGTGACCCGCCTCGTGCTGGCCGCCGGCTGACTATTTCTTCCGTTTCTTCTTCTTCACCGGCGCTCCGGGCTCTGGCTGCACCTCACCGCCAATACGGAAGGGCACGCGAACCTCGTCGTATTGGGCCCCACGCGCGTCGCGAAAGGTGTCTCCCGTCTCGGCGTCGATCAGGAGCGAGTACCCGCGCCCCGTCTTGAGCGGCTGCACGAAGACGATGCGGTAGCTGAGCCCGCCGTCGGTCACCCCCTCGTCATCGCTCGCCACCACGGCGTCGTTCCAGTCCATGACGCGGAACCGAACGTCATCGAGCGGCACCGGGAAGGAGAGGGCGATCGACCTCAGCGGCTCGACGATCATGCCCGCGTCGAGCCCCGTGATCGTCCCTGCGTCGACCGTCTCGAGCTCGATGGTGAAGCCAAGCGGAGTCGGGCCAGCGTCGACACCTGCATCGACCCCGGCGTCGAGCTCGGGCTCTCCCGCGTCGATCGCCGGCTCCACCGGCTTCGGGCAGCCAGCGAGCAGCAGCACCACGAGCGTCGCCCTCACGAATCGCATGGAGCGTGCTCTCTAGCAGCCGCAGGTCAGATCGTCGGCGTTCGGCGTGAGACACTGAAGGCGACAGGCCGTCGTCGGCGTGAACCGCACCCGGCGGGTCGACGAACAATCACGCTCGGGCAGGTGTGCGTACTGTTCGGGGCAGCCGACGTCGATCGCCTGCCAGACCTGCTTCAGCTCGAGAAAGCGCGCGCCGCCGTCGCTGCCGAGATCGCTCCAGCGATAGCGCAGCCGCCCACAGCGCCGCGTTGGTTCGCCACCCAGCACCAGCTCGACGTCGGTGCCGTTCGCGAAGTCGGTGCGCGAGCCTGCGATCAACACGCCTGCGTCTTCGCGCGCCGGGCCCCAGAACGAGACGAGTGACGAGGTGACGACGAGGCGGCCGTTGCTCTGGGCTCCCACGAAGAGCGAGCCGGTCGTTCCTGTGAAGCGGGCAGGGCGGCAGTCGTCATCGGCCGTCTCGAAGACCATGGGGCCGAGGCTGCCGGTCGCGTCTTCAGAGACGGGCTGCTCACACGCCGCGATCAGCACCAGCCCGATGAGAACCCGTCGCGTCACGTAGACCCCAGAAATGACGAAGGGAACCGGCCTTTCGACCGATTCCCTTCAAGTGCCCAGGAGAGGACTCGAACCTCCACGCCGTTGCCGGCACTAGACCCTGAATCTAGCGCGTCTACCAATTCCGCCACCTGGGCGAGGCGCGGGGCTTGTACGGGCTGAGCCCCACCGTGTCAACGACGACATTGCGACGATCGCCCTGACGCACTCACGAGAACTTCGCGGGCGGCCATTTGCCCTCGGCTTCGAGCCTTCGCCGTTCGTCTGGATTCTCGTCCATGTACGCCTTGAGCGACTCCTCGGTGATCACCACCTCGAGATCGTCCTTCCCGACCTTCGCCTGGCAGCCCAGCCGCGAGGTGGCCCGCACGTCGAAGGCGAGATCGAGCCGGTCCATCTCGAGGTCGTCCTGCTCCGAGAGCGAGTCGAGGCCCTTCTTCACCCAGACGTGGCAGGTCGAGCAGGCGCAGACGCCGCCGCACGAGTGGCCGACCTGCGCGTGGGCCTCTTCGGCGGCCTCGAGAATCGACGTGCCCTCTGCCACCTCGACGGTGAGGTCCTGCAGCGGGCTCATGAAGTGAATGCGGGGCATGTCAGAAGCTCTGGATGCTGTGACCGACGGCCGCCTTGGCGATCGCCCGGTTCATGATGCGCTCGACGAATGGCTTCGCCTGCTCATCGAGTTCGTGAATGGCGTTCTTGAGCGTCGCGTGATCAGACGTGCTCTTCATCAGCGCCTCGAGCGCCTCGACGCCGAGCTCGAAGCGTTTGCGCTCCTCGACCGACAGCAGATCGCCGTTCTGCGTGAGCTGCTTGCGCGCGTCGACCAGCACCCGCGTCGCCTCGACCTGCTGCTCCACGAGCAGTCGGCGCTGAATGTCGGCCTCTCCGTTTTCGATCGAGTCGAGCAGCATCTGCTCGACCTCTTCGTCCGACAGCCCGTGTGACGGCTTCACGGTGATGGCCTGCTCGACGCCGGTGGTCTGCTCCTTCGCCTTCACCGAGAGAATGCCGTCGGCGTCGATCGAGAAGGTCACCTGCACGCGGCCCATGCCAGCCGGCATCGGAGGAATGCCCGAGAGCCGAAACCGCGCGAGCGATCGCGAGTCCTGCACCAGCTCGCGCTCGCCCTGAACCACGTGCATGTCCATTCCCGTCTGCCCGTCCTGGAAGGTGGTGAAGACCTGCGCCTGCGCGATGGGAATGGCGCTGTTGCGGGGAATGATCTTCTCGACGATGCCGCCCATCGTCTCGAGCCCGAGCGAGAGCGGAATCACGTCGAGCAGCAGCACCTCGTCCTGGCGCTCGGCGTTGGTCAGCAGATCGGCCTGAATCGCCGCGCCCAGCGCCACCACCTGATCGGGGTCGATGTCAGAGAGCGGCGGCTTGCCGAAGATCGACTCCACGAACGTGCGCACGGCCGGAACGCGCGTCGAGCCGCCGACCAACACCACGCCCTTGATGTCAGCCGCGGTGAAGCCAGCGTCTTTGAGCGCACGCCGAACGGCGACGCCCGTCTTCTGGAGCAGCGGCTGAATCCACGCGTCGAACTCGGCGCGGGTGAACGCCAGCGATTTGCCGTCGAGCTCGAGGGTGGTCTGGGTGACGTCGGTGAGGCGCTCCTTCGCGGCGCGGGCGAGCTGGAGCAACCGGGCGATCTGCGAAGGAGAGGGGTCTGACAGGCCGAAGGCCTCGAGCGCCTTCTGCACGATCGCGCGATCGAAGTCGTCGCCACCGAGCGCCGAATCACCGCCCACCGACTTCACCTGGAAGACGCCGTCGACCAGCTCGAGAATCGAAATGTCGAACGTGCCGCCGCCGAGATCATAGACGGCGAAGGTGCCCTGCGCGTTCTTGTCGAGGCCGTAGGCGAGCGCGGCCGCGGTGGGTTCGTTGAGCAGCCGCAGCACCTCGAGCCCCGCCAGTCGCCCCGCGTCCTTCGTGGCCTGCCGCTGGGCGTCGTCGAAGTACGCCGGCACGGTGATGACGGCCTGCTCGACCTTGCTCGCGAAGGCCGACTCCGCGCGGCGCTTCAAGGTGCGAAGGATCTCGCCGCTCACTTCGATGGGAGTCACCGGCTGACCGCCCGCGACCTGAAACCGCACCACGCCAGCGCCCTCGACGAACTTGTACGCGCCGAGCTTCTTCGTCTCGAGATCGCCGAGCGACTTGCCCATGAAGCGCTTCACCGACTTGATGGTGTCGGTGGGAAACTCGGGCAGCACGTCGACTGCGCGTTTGCCGACGATGACGCCGCCGTTCTGGGCATAGTGCACCACCGAGGGCAGCAGCATCGAGTCGCCTTCGTCCGCCGGAACGCAGCGCGGCTTGCCCTGAACGACCGAGGCGACGAGCGAGTTGGTGGTGCCGAGATCGATGCCGACGACCTGGCCCTTCGGCTTGAGCGGATCGTGGATCTGCAGGAACCCCTTCACGACAACGCCTCCTCTTCGAGCGCCTCGACCTCTTCGACGAACCGGGCGAAGTACTTCACCCGCCCGAGCTGGTGCGCGGCCTCGTTCACGTCGTCACGCCCGAGCGCAGCCTTCGCCTGCTCGAGCGCCGACGACTTCTCTTTTTCGATCTCGTCGGCCATGGCGCGGGCCTGCTCGACGTCACGCCTGGCCTTGAGGGCCTCGAGCGCCTCGCGGCGGTTCATCACCTCTTCGAGGAACTCGAGCGGCATCTTCGCCTTCGCCGCCGCGGCCTCGCTCTCGAGATCGACGCCCTTGAGCTTGAGCACGTAGAACGCGCGCCGCACGGGGTCTCTGAGCACCTTGAAGGCGTCGTTGAGCGCCGTCGTCTTCTCGAGAGCGGCGAGGCGGGTTCTGGGGTCGGCCTGCGCGACGCGATCGGGGTGGAACTCGAGCGACAGATCCCGAAGCTTCTGCTCCAGCGCTTTGACGTCCAGGTCGAGCGCTGGTGCGAGCCCGAAGATCTCGAAGTGGTTCATGACGCCTTACACCGAGAAGCTGTCGCCGCAGCCGCAGGCGGCCTTCTCGTTCGGGTTCCGCAGCTTGAAGCCCGACGCCATCAGTGTCTCTTCGAACACGAGCTCGGTGCCCATGAGGTACAGGTAGCTCTTCGGGTCGACGAAGACGCGCACGCCATCACGCTCGAACAGCTTGTCGCGCTGCTTGGGCTCTTCGGCCCACTCCATGTGGTACGCGAGGCCAGAACAGCCTCCGCCCTTCACCGCGATGCGCAGGCCGGCGTTCGGGGTGTTGCGCTCGGTGAGCAGCTTCTTGAGGCGCTCCACGGCGCTGTCGGTGATGCCGATGCCCTTGCCGACCGGCTTGCCCGTGGGCAGCGCGTTCGGGTTGGGAGCGACGAAGGTAGAAGCCTCGGCCTCGGCGGTCATGGGAGTCCCGGAGAGTTACGGCTGCGTGGTGGTCGACGGCGAAACCGCAGGAGTCGTGGCCGCGCCCTGACGCTTGGCGCGCTTCTCCTGGAAGTCCTTGATGGCCGCCTTGATCGCGTCTTCGGCGAGCACCGAGCAGTGGATCTTCACGGGCGGGAGCGAGAGCTCCCTGGCGATCTCCTTGTTGGTGATCTGCACCGCTTCGTCGACCGACTTGCCCTTCACCCACTCGGTGACGAGCGAAGACGACGCGATGGCCGAGCCGCAGCCGAACGTCTTGAACTTCGCGTCCTGAATCATGCCGTCGTCGGAGATCTTGAGCTGCAGCCGCATCACGTCGCCACACGCGGGCGCGCCGACCAGCCCCGTGCCCACGTTCGGGTCCTGCGTGTCCATCGTGCCCACGTTGCGGGGGTTCGCGTTGTGCTCGATGACCTTCTCGCTGTACGCCATTGGTGATCTCCTCGGTCAGGCTTTGAAAGACGAAGTCAGTGTGCGGTCCAGGCGATCGACTTCAGGTCGATGCCTTCTTTGGCCATCTCGTAGAGCGGCGACATGTCGCGCAGCTTCTTCACCGCACGGGTGACGAGCTCGATCACGTAGTCGACCTCTTCGACGGTCGTGAACCGGCCGAGCCCGAACCGGATCGACGAGTGCGCCATGTCTTCTTCGACGCCGAGCGCGCGCAGCACGTAGCTGGGCTCGAGCGACGCCGAGGTGCAGGCCGAGCCCGAGCTCACCGCGACGTCTTTGATGGTCATCATCATCGCTTCGCCTTCGACGTAGGCGAACGAGACGTTGAGGTTGCCCGGCAGGCGGTGCTCGGCCGAGCCGTTCACGATGAGCAGGTCGAGGTTCTTCTGCAGCCCCGCCCACAGGCGGTCGCGCAGGCCTGCGATGCGAACGCTCTCTTCGGCCATCTCGTTCTTCGCGATCTCGGCGGCGGCGCCGAAGCCCACGATGCCCGCGACGTTCAGGGTGCCCGAGCGCATGCCGCGCTCATGGCCGCCGCCGTCGATCAGCGGCGCGATGCGCACACGCGGCTTGCGACGCACGTAGAGCGCGCCGACGCCCTTGGGCCCGTACATCTTGTGCGCGGTGATCGACACGAGGTCTGCCCTCACCGCCTCGACGTCGAAGGGGATCTTGCCGATGCCCTGCACCGCGTCGGTGTGGAAGAGCACGCCGCGCTCGCGGCAGATCTGCCCGATCTCGGCCACCGGCTGCACGACGCCGATCTCGTTGTTCGCGAACATGACGCTCACGAGAATCGTCTTGTCGGTGATCGCCGCGCGGAGCTGATCGAGATCGATGAGGCCGTCTTTCTTCGGCGACAAGTACGTCACGCGCGCGCCGACCCGAACCTTGTCGATCCACCGCTTGAGCACGGCGTCTTTGTCGAGCTCGTGCTTGATCTCGAGCGTCGCCAGCTCTTCGGTCGAGACGTCGCGCCCGGTGAGCTCCATCAGCCGCTGAAGCTTCAGCTCGTCGATGCGATCGAGGCGCTGCCGCTCGAGCCGCTTGCACGTGTCGAGCACCGCCTTGTGCTCGGTCGACACGGTGATGATGTGATCACCCTTGTCTTTGTAGAACTCGACCACGCCCTTGATCGCGAGGTTGTTCGACTCGGTCGCGCCAGAGGTGAACACGAGCTCTTTGTCAGAGGCGCCGATGAGCGAGGCGATCTGCTTGCGTGCCTTGTCGACCGCGGCCTCGGCCTTCCACCCGAAGGCGTGATTGCGCGACGCCGCGTTCCCGAAGTCCTCGACGAAGTAGGGCTTCATCGCCTCGAGCACGCGTGGATCCATCGGCGTGGTCGAGTGGTAATCCATGAAGATCGGGAGCTTCATTCGGGCATCGCTTTCAATGTGGACTGTTCAGGTCCTGAATTGACTCAGGTCTAACTTTCACGATGTGGACTCGTCAAGTCCACTATGGCCGGCCCGCCAGAAATGCTTGGAAACTCGACCTTTTGCGGTGCGCTCGTGCGCTGCCGTGGCGCGATGGCTGCTCCGAAATGGCCCGTTATTCTCCCTCGATTCGAGGGGTTGGGCGGGGTTGGACCGCGGCATGCGCATGGCTGGGAGGCGGCTCGCCGTTCACCCTCACGGAGCCCTCATGAGCCGCCCTCCCAACAAGGACCTCGTCGCCCTGACCGTCGAAGCCGAGCCCACGCGTTACGCCCAGGGGTGGCGCCGCGGAAAGCCCGAGGAAGATCCCGACAAAGTGAAGCGGTGGGGCGTCATCTCGGCCAAGCCCAGCGAGTTCCTCATTCGAATGCGCGGCGGCGAGGTGATCACGAGCGGGCAGGGCGCGACCGTCTTCAAGTGGCCGTGGGACTCGGTCGCGATCGTACCGACCACCGTGCAGCGGCTGCAGTTCACCGCCGATCAGATCACGCAGGAGAAGGTCGGCGTGAAGGTGACGGGCATCGTCGTGTACCGAATCGCCGAGCCGCTCATCGCGTTCCGCATGTTGAACTTCAGCTTCCCCGAGCGCGCGCAGGAGAAGCTCGCCACGATGATGGAGGAGATGTGCATTGGCGCGACGCGCCGGCTCGTCGCCAACCTCACCGTCGAAGAGTGTCTGACGCGCCGCAAGGACGCGCTGGCGTCTGAGTTGGTGCGCGAGGTGGCTCCGGTCGTCTCGGGCAGCGGCCGTGTCGAAGACTCGACGAGCTCGGGCTGGGGGTTGCTCGTCGACACCATCGAGATTCAAGACGTGCGCGTCACCTCGGCGCAGGTGTTCGCCAACATGCAGGCGCGCTTCCGCCAGGAGCAGGAGCGGGTCGCCCGTGAAGCCGAGCTGGTGACGGAGCAGGACGTCGAGCTGGCGCGCGTGTCGGCG
>JAEUJR010000443.1 GCA_016793585.1 Archangium sp. | reverse complement strand
GTCGATGGTGCGTCTGTCGGCCGGCCGGCTGCAGATGAGCGAAGAGGCGCAGCTGCTCTGCATGCTCGCCGGCGCCAACAGCATCTTCTTCGGCGACCGCCTGCTCACGACCTCGAACCCCGAGTTCGCCGCTGACATGGCGCTGCTCGAGAAGGCCGGCGTGAAGCCGCTCGAGCCCTCCACCGACAAACCGGTACAGCAGTAATCATGGGCCTCGTCGACGAGTGGAGCGCGCAGGAACTGAGCGCGCTCCAGGCGAAGGGGCTGGCGCGTCGGCTCGAACCGCTCGAGTCGGCGCAGGGCCCCGTCGTGCGCGTCGACGGGCAATCGCTCATCAACTTCTCGTCGAACGACTACCTCGGGCTCGCGAACGACGAGTCGGTGCGGCACGCCGCGAGGCTCGCGCTCGAGACGTTCGGCGTCGGCTCCGGCGCCTCGCGGCTCGTCGTCGGTGACACCACCGAACACCAGGCCCTCGAAGCCGAGCTCGCGCGCTTCGAAGGCACCGAGGCCGCGCTGCTCTTCAACACCGGCTACGCCGCGAACACGGCGGTGCTCCCGTCGCTCCTCGGAGCGCACGACCTCGTCTTCTCCGACGCGCTCAACCACGCCTCGCTCATCGATGGCTGCCGCCTCTCCAGGGCGCGCGTCATCATCTACCCGCACGCCGATGTCGCCGAGCTCGAGCGCCTGCTCGCAGTGCACCGCGGCCGTCGCCGAATGATCGTCACCGACACCGTCTTCTCGATGGACGGTGACCGCGCGCCGCTGCAGGCGCTCGCCCGCCTCGCCAGAGCCCACGACGCCGGCTTGTACGTCGACGAAGCGCACGCGACGGGAGTGATTGGCTCGACCGGTGCCGGGCTCTGCGAGCTCACCGACGTGAAGCCCGACGTGCGCATGGGCACGCTCTCGAAGGCCCTTGGAGCCAGTGGCGCCTATGTCGCTGGCTCGAAGGCGCTCCGCGCGTTGCTCGTGTCGTCCGCGCGTCCCCTCATCTTCTCCACTGCGCTCCCGGCGATGGTCGTTGCCGCAGCGAGAGCGGCGTTGGTCAAAGCGAAGGAGCCCACACTCCGCGCAAAGCTCTGGCAGCACATCGAACGGTTCGCCACAGGCGCCCGCACCCTCGGCTTCGACGTCGCGCCCGACTCCGCCATCTTCTCGCTCGTCATCGGCAGCCCTGACGCCGCGCTCCGTGCGAGTGAACACCTGCGCGAGGCGGGCCTGCTGGTGAAGGCCATTCGCCCGCCGACCGTTCCCGACGGCACCAGCCGGCTGCGCGTCTCACTCTCGGCCGCGCACTCCTCGCAACAGGTCGACACGCTGCTGAACGCGTTGGAGTCGTTGCCGAAAGAGCGTCGCGCTCCGCCATCACCGAAGCCCACCGAGACGAAGCGCCTCCTCGCCGACGACGTCGCGCACGTGTGGCACCCCTTCACGCAGATGCAGGTGTGGCCCGACGACTCGCCGCTCGTCATCGAACGCGCCGAAGGCAACTGGCTCATCGACACCGAAGGCCGCCGCTACCTCGACGCGATCTCCTCGCTCTGGGTCACCGTGCACGGCCACCGCCGCGTGGAGCTCGACGCCGCCGTGAAGGCGCAGCTCGACAAGGTCGCGCACTCCACGCTGCTCGGGCTCGCCTCGGTGCCCAGCATCGAGCTCGCGAAGAAGCTCGTCGCCATCGCGCCGGAAGGGTTGAACCGCGTCTTCTATTCCGACTCCGGCAGCACC
>JAEUJR010000396.1 GCA_016793585.1 Archangium sp. | reverse complement strand
GTGGATGGGTACCTTGCACCTCTTCAGCGACGTGCTTCAGGTGAGCATCTGCGTCGACCTCAAGCTGCAGCCCTTCTGGGGCGTCGGCGTCGGCCTCCATCGATTGGCCAAGCTGGGAGTCACGGTTCCCTGAGTCGTCAGAAAGGCAAAGCCCGATGTCGAAGCCCGATTCCGTGACGTTCCGGCAGGTGACGGTGTTGATTGGTCTGGTGGCCTCCATCGTTCTGGTCGGCGTCTCGCTCTTCAATGCGGCGAGGCTGTCGAACTCGGTGCTCGACCTCGTCAGTCGCGGAATCGACCCGCTCGCGTTGCGGCTCGTTCTCAGCTCGACGGCGCTCTTCATCGCGATTGCCTTTGCGAGTCTCGGCTTCGGGCTGTTCCTCATCGGTGCCGAGGGCAGCTTCAAGATGGAGGGCAGTGCGCAGGGGAAGTGGCCTGGCTTCGAGACGACTGCTCCAGGCCTCGTGGTGGTGGTGTGCGCAACGGTGGTGGTCTTCCTCGCCCTGCGCATCAGCTTCGACGTCACGCAGAACGGGCATGGCGGGGTGACGACGAGAAGCAGCGTCGCCGCGCCGCCAGAGCCCATCATCGATTTCGGGGCGCTCGACGCGGCGCTCGATGCAGGCACGGTGGGAGGCTCACGATGAGGTGGCGGTGGCTCGTGATGGCCACGCTCGGGGTCGCGACGCTCGCGTTCGCTCAGCCAGTCGACGTGACTGCGCTCGTGAACGAGTCGAAGAGGCTGGTCGCTGCGAAGAAGTATGACGAAGCGTTCACGGTGCTCTCTCGTGCCTTCGACGCCGCTCCTTCGGTCGAGATCGCCGGCGTACTCATTCAGATTTATCCAGCGACGACGGGAGCCACTGCCGCCGGCGCTGCGCGACTGGTCGATTCGTGGATTCTTGGGACCAGCAAGGACCTCGGGACCGCGTGCACGAAGCCCGGACTCGAGGCCTTTCGCGCTCGAACCCTGCCCATCGTGATTCGCAAGGCGGAGGAGACCGACCGCGCCTTGAGCGAGGCGCGTACCCAGCTCGAGGCCCTCAAGTCCGAGACGAGAATTCGCGTCAGCGCCCTCGAGGAGAGCGTGCGCATGAGCAGCAACGAGCTCGCGCGCGCGACGAAAGAGAAGGAGGCGCTCATCGCAGAGAAGGAGGACCTGAAAACCAGAGCCCAGATGAAGGAGCTCAAGACGCAGCAGCTCCTCAAAGAGCTGAAGCAGCTCAGGCCAGACAGGAAGTTCGACTTCGAGTGAGAAGTCAGCTCGACGCGCTCAGCGGCAGCAGCAGCTCGACGCGGGTGCCCTGACCTTCACGCGACTCGAGGCGAACGTCACCGCCGTGCGCGCGGGCAATCTGCTTCACGAACGCGAGGCCCAGCCCGCTGCCCGTCGCCTTGGTGGTGAAGAACAGCTCGAAGGCCTGCTCGCGCGTGCGGGGGTCCATGCCCTGGCCGGTGTCGGTGACCGAGAGCGACAGGTGCTCGGCAGCGCGAGCGGTGGCGATGGTGATGGCGCCTCCGTTTGGCATCGCCTCGAACGCGTTCTTCACCAGGTTCTCGACGACCGACGACACGAGCTCGGGGTCGAGCTGAATCGCTGGCAGGTTCGGCTCGAGCGCGGAGTTCACCGTCACGCTGCTCGCGCCCGCGAACGACTGCAACGAC
>JAEUJR010000383.1 GCA_016793585.1 Archangium sp. | reverse complement strand
GTGCCGACGGGGATCTCCTTGCCGAACCGCTGGAAGAGGGCTTCTTCGGCGCTCATGAATCGGGTGGGAGACTTGCCGACAAACCCCGTAGGGTCAATTTCTTCGGGAGTCTCGGCTCCATTACTTCGTGGTGAGTGAGGCCACACCGTCCCAGTCGTTGGGCGGCGGCTGGGCTTTGAAGGTCTCGATCTGCGCGAGATAACGGCGGGTCGACATGTCGGTGGGCCACGCTTGCAGCACCTCGCGAAACTTCACGCCGGCCTCCTCGAACTTGCGGGTGGTGAACAGTGCGAGCGCCTCTTCGAAGAGCGCGATGACTGGCCCTTCACTGGCCGAGGGCCTTCCGATGCCGCGCAGCTCGTAGATGGCGACCGGCAGGCGTTTGCCCTTCACGCGTACGGCGCCGAGGCGGCGGCAGACGACGTCGTTCTTCACGTGCTGCCAGGTGAACTCCGAGATGATGATGCGGGTGTCGTATTCCTTGTTGGTGCCCTCGAGGCGGCTGCCGAGGTTCACCGCGTCTCCGAGCACGGTGTAGTCGACGCGCACGTCAGAACCCATGTTGCCCACGACCATCGGCCCGGTGTTCACGCCCACGCCGATCTCGAGCTCGGGCAGGCCCTGGTCACGCCAGGTCTTCTTCAACGCGTCGAGCTTCTCGAGCATCTTCACGGCGGCGCGGCAGGCCCGCAGCGCGTGATCGGGCACGTCGAGCGGCGCGTTCCAGAACGCCATCAGCGCGTCGCCGATGTACTTGTCGAGGGTGCCCTTCTCTACGAAGACGATGGCCGTCATCGGAGAGAGGTACTCGTTGATGAAGCTCGCGAGCGCCTCGGGTGACATGCGCTCCGAGAGCGTGGTGAAGCCGCGAATGTCGCTGAACAGCACCGTCATGTCGCGCTTCTCACCCTTGTTGAGCCGCTCGGGGTTCTCGAGGGCGATCTCGATGACGTCTTCGCCGAGGTAGCGGCTGAAGGTCGACTTCATCTTGAGCTTCTCGCGATCGACAGAGAGGTAGCCGAGGAAGACGACCCCGAACGAGGTGACGAGCAGGCCAGCGACGGGCGCGGCGACGGCGACCTGCACGCCCTCGAGGAACGCGACGTACGAGACGGCGACCCACGCGATCGTAACGCCCGCGATGATCACGCCCTTGAGCGCGAACCGAACGCGGGGAATCGCGAGCCCGAGGAGCAGCGCCAACAGCACCACCAGCACCATCTCGATCAGCACGACATCGTACGGCCGTACCAGGAAACGATCGGCGAGCACGTTCGAGACGAGTGACGCGTGCGTGAAGACGCCGGGCTCGAGCTCTTTGTAGGGCGTGACGCGTTGATCGCCCGAGCTGCCGACGACGGTGACGCCGATGAGCACCGCCTTGCCTTCGAGCTCGCGCTTGCCCACCTTGCCCGTGGCGACGTCGGCGATGGAGTACGTGGGGAAGGTGCGGCCCGGCCCGACGTAGTCGATGAGCGTGAACGGCGCGAGCTCCTCGAAGGGCACCTTGCGCGGTGACGGCCCGACGATCTCGGCGCCGACGACCTGCCCTTCGACGACGGTGGGGCGCAACGTGCCGCCGAGCGCGACGGCGGCGGTCTCGAGCGCCATCGACGGCACCAGGCCTTTCGGGCCCCGCAGCTTTCCCCAGATCGCCATGCGCCGAATCGTGCCATCGAGATCGGGCACCATGGCGAAGTGCCCGTACCGGGTGCCTGTCGCCATGAAGCGCTCGAGCGGCATCTGCCCTGTCTCGGCCGTCCACAGCTCGAGCTTCTCGATGGGCAGCTGCACCTCGATGCCCTGCCCCCTGCTGAACCCTCGAATGACGACCGGCTCGATGAGCGTGTTGAAGCGCGCGAGCTGCTCCGGCGTGAAGTCACTGCTGCTGGAGTTCTCGATGGGAATGAAGCCCTGCACCATCTTCGGGCCGAGGTGACGCAGACCCGCTTCCAACGCGCCGTCGGCGGTGTCTTGCAAGGCGGCCTCGAGCGACCGTCTCCACACCTCGAGCTCGGGGCTCAGCGTGGGCGCGGCGGCCAGCTTCGCCAGCGAGGCCTTCGCGGTGGCCTCTCCTTCGTCGCGGGCGTCGGTGAACGTCACGTCCATTCCCACCGACTTCACGTTCGCTTCGGCGAGGCGCTCGAAGGCCTCGGCCATGTGCCGTCGCGACCAGGGCCACAGGCCCCACGCTTGAACGCTCTTCTCGTCGATGGCCACCACCACCACGTCAGGGTGGGGCGCGACGGGGCCACGAAACCGGAACTTGAGATCGGTGATTCGCCCCTCGGCGAGCTGCACGGCGCGCTCGAGCGGCCCGATGTCGAGGTTGGCGAGGCCCACCTTGGGCACCACCGTCATGCGGTGCACGATCGCCGCGAGAAGACCCACGACGAGGGCGAGCACTTCGTACCGTCGCCGAGCGAGCCAGGTCATGCAGCGGACGATAGCCGACGTCTTGCTGTTTCCCCCGGGCAGAAATGGATAGAAGCCCGCGCGTGGGCACCTCGTACAAAGACGCCGGAGTCGACATCGTCGCAGGCGATGCGCTGGTCGAACGCATCAAGCCACTCGCTGCACGAACGAAGCGGCCCGAGCTGCTCTCGGGCGTCGGCGGGTTCGGAGGGCTCTTCGCGATTCCTCCCGGCAAATACAAAGAGCCCGTGCTCGTCAGCGGCACCGACGGGGTCGGCACGAAGCTGAAGCTCGCCTTCGCGCTCGGCAAACACGACACCGTCGGCATCGATCTCGTCGCGATGAGCGTGAACGACGTGCTCACCTGCGGCGCCGAGCCGCTCTTCTTCCTCGACTACTTCGCCACCTCGCGCCTCGACGTGAACCAGGCCGAGAAGGTGATCGCCGGCATCGTGACAGGCTGTGAGCAGACCGGCTGTTCGTTGCTGGGTGGCGAGACGGCCGAGTTGCCGGGCTTCTACACGCCGGGGGAATACGAGCTGGCGGGCTTCTGTGTCGGCATCGTCGAGCGATCGCAGATCATCGACGGCTCGAAGATCGTACCGGGCGATCGCGTCATCGGCATCGCCTCGAGCGGTCTGCACTCGAACGGGTACTCACTGGCCCGGAAGATCCTCTCGGACAACAAGCTCGCGCTCACCGACTCGGTCGACGGCCTGCACCTGGGCGACGCGCTGATCACGCCGACGAAGATCTACGTGAAAGACATGCTCGCGTTGGCCCAGGCGGTGACGGTCAAGGGCATGGCGCACATCACGGGCAGTGGCATTCCCGGCAACCTGCCGCGGTGTCTGCCCGATGGAACGCGCGCGGTGCTCGACGGCAACGCGTGGAAGAAGCCGGCCATCTTCGACGTGCTGCAGAAGCTCGGCAGCGTCGACCGCGACGAGATGTTCAGCACCTTCAACATGGGGCTGGGCATGACCGCAGTGGTGGCGGCGGGTGACGTCGCGAGGGCGCTCGCGTTGCTGAAGGCGCGCGGCCTCGAGGCGTGGGACGTGGGCGTGATCGAAGCAGGCACGGCAGGGCAGGAAGCCGAGGCGATCGTCCGGTGATGCGGGTTGGCGTGTTGGCGTCGGGCTCGGGCTCGAACTTCCAGGCGCTGGTCGACTCGCTCCACGTCGAGGGCTCGCCGGCGCGCGTGTGCTGTCTGGTCTGCAACGTGCCTGGCGCGAAGGTGATCGAGCGCGCTGCGAAGGCTGGCATCGAGACCGTGGTCGTCGATCACAAGGCGTTCGCGAAGCGTGAGGCGTACGACACGCGCATCGCCGAAGAGCTGACCAGCCGCGGCGTCGAGCTCGTCTGCCTCGCGGGCTACATGCGCCTCGTGACGCCCGCGTTCCTGTCGAAGTTCACCGGGCGCGTCATCAACGTGCACCCTGCCCTGCTGCCCTCGTTCCCCGGTTTGCACGCGCCGAAGCAGGCGATGGAGCACGGCGCAGTGATCGCCGGCTGCACCGTTCACTTCGTCGACGAAGGCACCGACACCGGGCCGATCATCGCGCAGGCGGCCGTTCCGATTCTGCCGACCGACGACGAAGCGGCGCTCACGGCGCGCATCCAGAGAGAAGAGCACCGGCTGTTCCCTGCGGTCGTTCGGGCGATCGCGACGAAGGCCGTCACGCTCGAAGGCCGTCGCGTGAAGCGCACGCAGGTGATCGCGTGAGCGCGCCAGCGGCACTCGCCAGGCGGCCCTCGACGCCCGGCCGGCACGTCTACGACGTGATCGTCTTCGGCAGTCAGCTCTCGGGCGTGCTGGCGGCGACCGTTCTGGCGAAGCGCGGGCTGCAGGTGCTGTTGATCGAGCACGACGGGCTGGGCACGCCGTACACACAGAACGAGTACGCCTTCACGCACGCGCCGTTCCTAACCGGGTCGCTCGAGAAGATCGCGCCGCTCGAGGCGATGCTGGCCGAAGTCGGCGTCTCGACGCAGGTGAAGCGGCAGTCACACGCGGCTGGGCTGCAGCTGCTGCGGCCGCGGCAGTGGTTCGAGCTGCATGCCGAACTCGGAGCACGCTCGAAAGAGGTCGCGCGCGCGATGGGTGACGAAGCGGGCGAGGCGTTTCTCGAGGCGCTCGACGCTGCCCACAAGACCTCGACCACCACCGACGCCTTCTTCCAGTCGAACCCCGATCTGCCGGCCGATGGCTGGTTCGCGCGCTGGAAGCTGCGTCGCCACCTTGCGCGGTTTCAGGGGCTCGACACCGACACCACGCTCGACACGAAGTCGCCGCATGCCGTGCTGCTGCGCTCGCTCGAGCGCTTCACCACCACCGCCGACGGAGCGCTCTCGCGTTCGCGCGCGTTGTCTCGGCTCTTCCCCACGCCGCACACGTTCCCCGGTGGCTTCGAAGGCCTGCGCGCCACGTTGACCGATCGCGCGAAGGAGCTCGGCGTCGACGTCATCGACTCGGAGCAGCAGGTCGAGATGCTGGTGCTCGATGGGCGCACGGCGGTCGGGTTGCGATTGCGCCGGAGCGACACGGTCTATCGCGGTGGCGCGCTCATCGCCGCGTGCGATCTGATGACCTGGAGCCCACTCGTTCCCGAGGCGCGTCGCGCGGCGCTGCAGAAGCTGGCTCCACTCGTCTCGTCGAAGCAGGCGATCTTCACCACTCACGCAGTGCTGCCAGAGCGCGCCCTGCCTCGCGGCCTCGGAACGCTCGGCCTGATCGAGACGACCGACGCCGAGCTGGGTCCGGTGCTCTTCCAGGTCACGAGCGCGAAGAAGAACGGCCAGGAGACCGCCGAGCGTGTGCTCTCGATGTCGGTGCGGGTTCCAACCGCGCTGCGCCAGGCGGGTGAGCCCGCGGTGCAGGCGTTGACGGCGCGCCTGTGGGAAGCGGTGAAAGACGTGCTCCCCTTCACGAAGCAGCACGTGACGTTCACCTCGTCACCGTGGACCGATGCGCCCCGCGTCGTCGCGCAGGTCGCCGAGCCGTGGCCAGCGTTCGAGCTCACCGAGCAGTCGGTGCTCGGTGTCTCTGGGCTCACCACGAAGATGCCACTCCCGCGCCTGTTCAACGCCAGCCGGCAGGTGCTGCCGGGGCTCGGGCTCGAAGGCGAAGCGCTGGCGGCACAGCGAGCCGTCGCCGCCGTCGAGAAGCTGCTCAAGAAGAAGGACCCGCTCAAAGCAGGGAGGCCCTCATGAGTACGGTCAACGTGATGGCCCGCGAAGTCGCGGCCAAGGTCGTCTTCTATGGCCCCGGCCTCTCGGGAAAAACGACGTCGCTCAAGCGCATCTACGAGTCGATCAAACCCTCGCTCCGTGGCGAGCTCATGTCGCTGCCGACGGAAGCCGACCGCACCTTGTTCTTCGACTTCCTGCCGGTGCGGGTCGAGAAGGTCGGCGACTATGCCCTGAGGCTCGCGCTCTACACGGTGCCGGGTCAGGTCTTCTACAACGCGACCCGCAAGCTCGTGCTCCAGGGCGCCGACGGCGTGATCTTCGTCGCCGACTCGAACCCGGGCGCCGACGATTCGAACCGCGAGTCGATGGCGAACCTCGAAGAGAACCTCGCCGAGCAGGGCATTCGGCTCGACAGCTTTCCGCTCGTCGTTCAGTACAACAAGCGAGACCTCCCGAACGCGATGACGCTCGAGCAGATGCGCTCGTCGGTGAACAGCCGCGGCGTGCCCGACTTCGAGACCTGCGCGACGAATGGCGAAGGCGTGCTCGACACCATGAAGGAGATGGTGCGTCTGGTGATCAAGGATCTGCGGGCGCGCAAGGTGGTGCCGTCACCGCGGCCGAAGCGCGAGCTGCCGAAGCTCGACACGCCGGAGGGGCCGGGGCTCGAGGCGAAGATTCGGGAGCAGTTGAACGAGAAGCCCGCACCGCCCCCGGCGAAGGCCGTGCTGCCTCCGATGGGCGCCGTCGCGACGCTGGCGCCGGCGGTGTTGATCGACCCCGCGCGCGCTGCCGAGGTGTGCTTCTCGAAGGGCGACTACGACGGCTGCGTTCGTGCGTGCGCCGAGGCCGTGTCTCGCGGGCTCTCGTTTGCGGGCGGGTCCGAGCGTGGCGCGCAGGCGTTCCTGCTGGGAATGGATGGCCGTGACGTGCTCGATCTCGAGCGGCGCGCCGCCTCGGGTGCCTCGCGCGTCGATGACGCGGCGTTTGCGCTGTACGTGCTCGCACAGACCTTCGTTCGCCTCGCCGATGCCGGCCTCCCGACGCCACAACAATGACCATGCGCCCACTCCTGCTCGTCGCATCGCTCTTCCTCGCCTGCGGAACCGCACCGATCCCCTGCACGACCATGAACTGCGTCGGCTGCTGCGACTCGGCGACCTCGAAGTGTCTCGCCGGCACGGAAGCCAGTGCCTGTGGAACGAAGGGAAACCTCTGCATCAGCTGCCCCGGCAATCAAACCTGCGCGGCAGGCTCGTGCAAAACGGCTGCGGTGACGGGCTGCAGCTCGAGCAACTGCAACGGGTGCTGCGACAGCAACGGAAGCTGCTTCTCTGGCACGAACAACGACGCCTGCGGGCGCGGAGGGGCGAGCTGCACCACCTGCATCGCGCCACTGAGCTGTCTGTCGACAACGGCGACCGGCGGGTCCTGCGGCTGACTCACGCGGGGCGGTCTGAAACCGTCAACACCCCCTGCCGCACCAATTTGTGCAGCAGCTTGAGTGCGTCGACTTCCTTCTGCCCCGATGCGAGCACGATCGCCGACACGTCGAGCCCCGCCTTCGCCTGACTCACGAGCTGTCGCTCCTCGGGCCGCAGGGCCTGCATCATCGACGGCTGATCATCGACCTGCAGCCGGGCCACGGGCGGAATCTCGCGGTACAGCGACGCCACGTGCTCCCGCTCGACCATGCGCGCGAAGTCACGCACGCGACGATCTTGCGGGTCACTCTTCAGCAGCGTCATGAACACGAGCGCGGCCGCATCGAACTGCCGCTCCCGCAGCAGAATCGCGCCCTGCTCGAGCATGTCGGCGACGGGATCGTTCTGAGGCACCTGCGCGCCTTCGACCGACAGCTTCCCCGCCTTGACGAGATCGAACACCGCGCGCCCCACGAGCGTGCGCGGCAGGCCCATCGACAACCAGAGCCGGCCGAGCGGGAGCGTCTCGTCACGCGCCACCAGCTTGGTGATCACGCGGTGCAGGGCATGTGACGGCGCCGGCGCAGGCCGGCTGCGCAAGACGCGCGTGTCATCAGGCAACAGGCGCTCGACGTCAGGCGCTTCGTCGAGGCGCTTGAGCGATTCGAACACCGCGTGCCGAAGGGGAAGTTCGAGCGACACCCATTCGTCTTCGCCACGATCGGGATCTTCGGTCCAATGAAAGCGGCCCGAGTGGGTGGCCGTGACGTCGGTGATCGCCCCGAGCAGATCTTCCTCGGCGAGCTGTCGAACCGCCGCGCTCATGGCCGCACTCTTCGGAGCACCCGACTTCAGCGACGCGACGACCTCGACGCCCGAGAACTCCTGGCCGACGTCGAGCACGCGGGCGATGCGCTCGTAGAGGCCCTGCGCTGCCGTCGCGACCACCTGCCCTGCGAGGAGGAAGAGCTTCCGCTCGCCCGCGTCCCACGTGAGGTGCAGCGCGCCCGTCTTGCGCGACGCGTCGAGCCACTGCAGCAGCTCAGGCACCGGGTAGCTCGAGCAGTCTCCGTGAAAGGCCATCGGCGCGTATTGTACGGAAAGCGCGTGGCCCCGCCCTCGAAAGTCGCACTCTTGTTCATTGACGGTGTCGGAGTCGGGAATCGTGACGCGTCAGTGAACCCGCTGGTCGAGGCAGAGGTGATGGTCTCGCAGTTCGCGGACGGCACGGGCACCGCGCTCCCACGCGGCGGAAAGCGGCTCGACGTCGACACGACCTTTGGGGTTCCCGGCCGTCCGCAATCAGCCTCGAACCAGACGGCGATCTTCACTGGCCTGCCGGCTCCCAGACTGATCGGCGAGCACGTGCTCGGCTACCCCACCCGCCCGCTCGCCAAGCTGCTCGCCGAGTCTTCGATCGTGAAGACGCTCCTCACGCACGAACGCACCGTCACCTTCGCGAACGCGTACCCGATCGGCTACCTCGACGCGCTGGGCCTCGAGCGACGCCCGGGCACGCTCGGCGCGTTCGAGATGCCCGACAAGTTCAAGCGGCGCCTCAAGCCCTCGGCCAGCACACTCGCCTTCTCTGCCGGAAAGGTTCCGCTCCGCACGCTCGATGACGCCGTCGCAGGCAACGGCCTCACGCACGACATCGACGGAGCCGCCGGCGTGAAGCGGAGGTTCCCCGTGCCGCAACGGACTCCCGAAGACGCCGCGGCGATCTTCTGGTCGCTCGCCCAGGACTTCACGCTCTTCGAGCACTACCTCGCCGACGAAGCCGGCCACGCACAGGATCGTGACGCCGCGCTCGAAGCGTTGTCGACGTTCGATCGTTTCGCCCGCGAAGTCGTTCGCCTGATGCCCGATGATGCGCAGGTGCTGATCTGCTCCGACCACGGCAACGTCGAGGACCTCTCGACGCGCAGCCACACGACCAACCCGGTCGCAGTGTTGTCGTTCGGTGAGCGGGAGCCGGCCCTCGAGACGGTCGCCGACGTGGGCTCGCAGGTCGTCCGCTGGCTGGGTCGCCCGTGAGAATTCTCTGGCTGCTCCTCGCGGTGCTGACTCAGGCCTGCGTCGCGCCGCTCTC
>JAEUJR010000369.1 GCA_016793585.1 Archangium sp. | reverse complement strand
CGAGGCGCGCAGCCACGTCAAAATCATCGACTTCGGGCTGGCGCGTCAGGCCGACCGCGCGGGTGGCTCGGTGCGGCCGACGAACCCGGGCACGCTCATCGGCACGCCGGCCTTCATGGCGCCCGAGCAGGTGCTGGGCACCAAGGTGTTCCCCGCGACCGACCTCTATGCCGTGGGTGGCATCGCGTACCAGATGCTCACCGGCCGCATTCCGCACGAAGCGCCGAGCGCCATCGAGGTCATCAGCCAGAAGATGAAGTTCGACCCGGTGCCGCCGCGGCAGTGGGTGCCCTCCATCGACGAAGACGTCGACAGCTGGGTGATGATGCTGCTCGACCGCGAGCCCGACCGCCGGCCCGAGAGCGCCGACGACGCGCGCCGCATGCTCCGCCGCATCATGGAGGGGCGCACCCGCTCGGACGAGAAGCTCAAGCCCGTCGACCTCAAGACGACGGCGCGCGTCGACGTGCCCACGGCCATCGTCTCGTCGCAGCCAGGTGACGAGCCGCTGCGAAAGCCCGCGCAGGTCTCGTCGCCCACGCCGGTGCCGCGGCGGTCGTCTGGCAGTCAGGCGCCGAGCGTGCCGCCACCGCACAAGAAGTCGACGGTGCAGCCCGTGCACCTGCCGCCCGCCGCCGGTGGGGTGGTGCCCAAACGCGCCTGGGGTGACGCCAAGACGGTGCTGGTCGACCCGGTGATGGCAGGCCCGCTGCCGAGTCTCTCTGACTCGAGCGTGCAGAGCACCGACCCACTCAAGCAGCCGCTGCCCCCACGCGCGGGCAACGAGACCATTCTCGTCAGCAACGAAACGACCGAAGGGCCGCAGCAGTCGCCCTTCAAGCAGACGCAGCCGGTGCCGCCGCTCGACCAGAACCGCACGCAGCCGGTGCCGCCGGTCGACGTGAAGCCCCACGAAGACTCGGCGCGCGTCGTGCCCACCGAAGAGAACGACCTGCCGGGGGTCTCGAAGTCGAAGCTGCCGTTCATCATCATCGGCCTGCTGGTGCTGATCATCCTCGCGGGTGTGGTCGGCCTCGTCGTCTTGAGCAGGAAGTAGCTCGAAGGAACACTGCATGTCGCTCCTCGCCCTCGCGCTCCTCGCTGCTGCGGAGCCGCTCCCCACCATCGACGCGTTCCTCGACGGTGACGCGCACGCGCCGCGCTCGATCGACGTCGACGGGCAGGCCCGTGAGGCCGCGGCACACGTCTTCGTCTCGCAGTGGGAGCCGCGCACCGGCGTGCCCACGTCGGTCTACCTGCCTGCGTCACCCGCTGGCGCCCGCACCCCGAAGGCGCTCGGGCTCACGGCCGAGGAGATGGCGCGCCGCACGCTCTTCGCGCTCGCGCCCCTCTACAAGCTGCACCCGCTCGACGCGGTGAAGCTGCCCATCGACCAGGTGCACGACCTGGGTGAAGGCGCCATCGTCGTCTCGTTCTCGCGCCGGGTGAACGAGCCGCCCGTCTTCCGCGAGCGCGTCGCGGTGGTGCTCAACCAGCAGCGTGAGCCCGTCGGCGTGCTGGGCGCGTTCTCACCCTTCCCCGCTCCCACCCTCGCGTTCTCGCTCACCGCGAAGACGGCGCTCGACGTGGCGCTCGAGCACACGTCACCGCGTGGGCACACGCTGCAGCCCCGGCAGGTGCTGTTCGCGACCGACACCGAGCTGCTGCCGGCGTGGCAGGTCGAGGTCGACACGGCGGCGGGCCCGTACACCGTCGTCGTCTCGGCGAAAGACGGCCGTCTGCTCAGCCGCGTCTCGCGCACGTTCGACTTCTCGTTCCGCGTC
>JAEUJR010000328.1 GCA_016793585.1 Archangium sp. | reverse complement strand
GTCAACTTCGATGGCTACATCGGCAACCTGCGCGTGCGCGCGAAGGGCACCAGCAGCGGTGAGACCATCACCATGACGGCGTTCGCGAAGCTCAAGTTCCAGAAGATGAAGTCGAACGGAGACACCGAGACGCGCTTCTCGTTGCTGGGCGACGAGAGCGAAGTGTCGGTCGCCGAGTGGCGCGCCGAGAGCTCGGGCCGCACCTGCGTGAAGAGCGGCGCGGCCACCGTCTTCCCCGGCGGCTTCATGGGCGACCTCGCCACCACGACCACCCCAGACACGTATGGCGTCGCGGGCACCGTCACGCTGCAGGTCCCTGCGCTCTGTACGCCCCGCAGCGGCGGCAGCATGTCGATGCGCAGCTACGACGGCCTCGCGTTCGTCTTCGGCACCGGGCTCACCATCGGCACCAAGCGGCCGATGCCAGACCGTGAGCTGCTCCTCGTCGACGGGCTCGGGCTGAACGCCATGTTTGGCGGCAACGACGGCGTCGTCGTCACGCAAGACTGGGGCCTCGTGCGCTCGTTCGACGAGTGACGGTCACGCCTGCGTCAGCAGCCGCCGAATCACGTCGGCCAGCACCGGCGCGCACGACACCCGCTCGAGCGGAAACGTGAGGCCCGCCGGCTTGGGCACGCTGTCGCTCACCACCACGCGCGCGAGCGGCACCTTCGACAGCCGCTCGTTCGCCGGGCCCACGAACAGCCCGTGTGACGCCACCACCGTCACGGGCCCTTCGGCGCCTTCGTCGAGCACGGCCTGCGCGGCGGCGGCGAGGGTGCCTCCGGTGCTGATCATGTCGTCGACCAGCACCGGGTGTTTGCCCTTCACGTCACCGACGACGCCCTGCGCCTTCACGTCACGCCCCGACAGGCGCTGCTTGTGCACCACGGCGACGGGCAGCCCGAGCGGCCGCGCGAACATCTCGGCGCGCTTCACGGCGCCCAGGTCGGGAGAGATGACGACGGCGTTCTCGGGCAGGTGCTGCTTGAGGTACTCGGTGAGCGCGGGAATCGCCGAGGCGTGCTCGACCGGCAAAGGAAAGCAGCCTTCGACCGCGCGCGAGTGCAGGTCCATGCAGATGAGGCGCTGCAGGTGCGAGGCGCCGAGCAGGTCGGCCACCACCCGCGCGCCCAGCGGCTCTCGGCCCGCGTCACGGCGGTCTTGCCGCGCGTAGCCCAGGTACGGCACCACCGCCGTCACCGACGACGCGCCCGAGCGGTGACAGGCATCGGCGATGAGGGCCAGCTCGAGCAGGTGCTCTCCCACCGGCGCGTGCAGCGACTGCACCACGAAGACCTCGGCGCCGCGCACGCGGTCGTGCAGGTCGACGTCACACTCTCCGTCGGGAAACCGCTCGACCGTGCAGCGTGAGAGCGGAGTACCCAGGACGTTCGCGACGTCGGCGGCGAGGCCAGGGTGCGATGAGCCAGACAGGAGCACGCAGCGCATGCACCGCGTTGTGGCAGCCGCGCGCGCGACAGTCGAGCCCGCTGCCGTTCAACGGGCCGCCAACACCTCGAGCAGCGCGGCCGCGAGCGCCGGCGGCTCGAACGGCTTGGCCAGCACCGCCGCAGCGCCCTTGCCGAGCAGCTCGGCGTCGCTGAAGTCGTTGTACCCGGTGAGGAACACCACCGGCGCCCTGATGCCGCGCGTCTTGAGCGCCTCGAGCAGGGCCGTCCCATCCATCCTCGGCATGCGCACGTCGGACAAGACGAGGTCGGGCTGAAACGTCTGGGCCTTCTCGAGCGCGTCTTCTCCGTCGGTGGCCGACTCGGTGACGAAGTCGCGGCGCCCGAGGTAGCGGCACACCATGCGCAACAGCACCGGGTCGTCGTCCACCACCAGCACCTTGTGACTCATGACGCCACCTCGAGGGTGAGCTCGAACGTCGTGTGCGGCTGGTTCGAGAGGAGCACCAGCGCGCCGCGGTTCTTTCGCGCCAGGTGTTGCGAAATGGTGAGGCCCAGCCCCATGCCTGCGCCGCTGGCCTTGGTGCTGAAGAAGGGCTCCATCACCCGGGCGGCGTGGGCCTCGGAGATGCCCGGGCCGCTGTCGCTGCAGCGCACGCGCACCCGGGCGCCGTCGACGCTGGCCTCGAGGCGCACCCAGCCAGGCCCGTCACCGAGCGCGTCGCACGCGTTGTTCACGAGGTTCAGCAGCACGTGGGTGAGCTCGCTCGCGCGCCCGCGTACCTGCACGGCGCCGTCGACGCCGCCGACGCTGAAGGTCTTCGCGCCCGACGCGAACCGCTGCCTGGTCAACGACTCGACGTCACGCAGCACGTCGCCGAGCGGGCCACACGGAATGGGCTCGTCGGCCGAGCGTGACAACGAGCGCAGCGCGTTCGTCAGCTCGGCGGCGCGGCGGGTGGTGGTGAAGATGGTGTCGGCGAGCAGCGTGAGCGCCGCGCGGTCGGGGGCGGGGCCGGTCAGCTCGTGCTTGAGCTCTTCCGAGGCGAGGGTGAGCGTCTGCAGCGGCGCGTTGAGCTCGTGCGCGATGCCTCCGGCGGCGAGGCCCAACGCGGCCAGCCGGCTCTCGAACAGCTCACGCCGGTGGGCATCTTCGGTCGCGGTGACGTCGAGGTGGGTGCCGGTGAAGCGCGTCGGCTTGCCGTTGGCGTCACGCGCCGAGATGCGGCCGCGGTCGAGAATCGAGCGCCACTCGCCGTTCGCGTGCCTGACGCGGTGCAGGCACTCGTAACGCTCGGTCTTGCCCTCGAGGTGGGCCTGCACCTCGCGGTAACACTGAGGCAGGTCGTCGGGGTGCACGCGCAGCCGCCAGGTGTCGAGGTGCTGTGGGGTGGTGGCGTGCTCGAGGCCCAGCATCTCGCACCAGCGGCGGTCGAACTGCACGGCGTCGGTGGTCAGGTCCCAGTCCCACACGCCCAGGTTCGCGCCCTCGAGCGCGAGCTCGAGGCGGGCGACGAGCTGCTCGTGGGTGAGCTGGTCGAGAAACACGGGGGACCCCGCAGTGTGCCAAAGCCGGGGGCGTGAGGTGAAGCGCTGCTCGTCAGGGCGAGCGGCCGCACGACACGGTGACGACGAGGCTCGAGGGCTGCGCGACGGCGCGGGCGCAGACGGCGCCGACGAGCGCGAGCTCACCGTTCTCGCGGTCAGTCCACCTCCAGCCACCCGAGCCGTTGACGTCGACCGGCAGCACGTTGCCCTCGAACGTCACACGAATGCCGCCGTCACCGTCAGGCACCGAGTTGGTGAGGAACGAGCACGCGCCGACCTGGTCGCGCACGGTGCGAAACGCGAGCTGCAGCTCGGCAGCAGACTGCGCCGAGTAGAAGCCCTGCGCGCCTGCTCGGGGCCTGGAGCCCGCGACCGCCATGGCCTGCAGTGACGGCGCGAGCGTCGCGTCGTCGGCGATGCCGATGACGTAGGTGGGAATGCCGTCGGCCGCCGCGCGGCGCAGCTCGCTCAGGGTGCCGTCGAGCGGGCTCGAGGTGCAGGTGGGCTCTCCGTCGGTGGCGAGCACCAGCGCGCGCGCCGAGTTGCTCGCCCGCCGGCCGCGCAGCACCTGGCTGGCGACCTGCAACGCCGACTCGGTGGGCGTCGGGCCCGAGGGCGTGTGCGCGCTCAGGTTCGACAGCAGCAGCGGCACGTTGCCGCGCGCAGGCCAGATGCCGGCCACCGATGGAACGAGGCAGGCGTCGGTGTTGCTCGACGGAAACGCGAGCCACCCAGCTGCATGCGCTGGTCGACCTGCGGCAGCGTGGCCTGCAGCGAGGCCACGAGCGCCTCCCACCGCGTCTGCGTCGACGAGAGGAGCGTGTCCATCGAGCCGGAGCGGTCGAGCACCATCATCACCACCGGCTCGGCGGGGCTCAGCGAGAACGTGCCGTCGATGCAGGGTTTGGGCACGAAGCCGCCGTCGAGGCCCGCGTCGAGGCCGGCATCGGCTCCCGCGTCGACGCCTGCATCGCGAAGCCCCGCGTCACGCCCGGCGTCGACGACGACGGGCAGCGGGTCGAAGGTCACCACGTCGGTGCGGCCGCACGCGAACCAGAGAACCGGGAGCAACGGCAACCAGCGCATGTCGGCCGACCCTGACAGAAAGCGCGCGGCCCGTCGCGTCGTGCCGTGAAGCGCAGACGCAGCGAAGTCCCGTGGTACATCGAGGCCTCTCCTGCATGTCTGCTCCCGTCGCTGGCCGGTACCACCTGATCAGAAAGCTCGCGACGGGCGGCATGGCCGAGGTCTTCCTCGCGAAGCAGCAGGGCAAGAAGGGCTTCGAGAAGCTGGTGTGTCTCAAGCGCATTCTGCCGGGCTACGCCGACGACCCCGACTTCGTGCGCATGTTCGTCGACGAAGCGCGCGTGGCGGCCGACCTGCGGCACCCGAACCTGGTGAACGTCTTCGACGCCGGAGAAGACGAAGGCGCCTGGTACATGGTGATGGAGTACCTCGAGGGGCACGACGTGGCCTCCATCATTCGCCAGGCGCACGCGCGTCAGGCCGAGGTGCCCGTCTCGGTGGCGGTGCAGGTGGTGGCCGACGCCGCGCGGGGCCTGCACGCCGCGCACGTGAAGACCGACCTCTCGGGCCAGCCGATGGCCATCGTGCACCGCGACATCTCGCCGCAGAACCTCTTCGTCACCCGCGACGGCATCACCAAGGTGCTCGACTTCGGCGTGGCGCGCTCGGCGCAT
>JAEUJR010000299.1 GCA_016793585.1 Archangium sp. | reverse complement strand
CTGCTTGTTCTGATGCCCTTCGAGGCGGCGCACGCGACGCACCACCCAGTCAGGCTCGTACAGACCAGGCGCCCACACGGGGCCGACGCGGCCGTCGAGGTGGCACGTCATGCAGTACTTGACGGCGAGCGCCTTGCCCTTCGCGACGTCACCCGCCGTCGGGTCGCACAGCAGCGTCTCCATCGAGCGGTAGTTGTTCGCGGCGTAGTCGAGCGGAGGCGCCGGGTCTGGGCTGATGGCGTCGATGAAGGCCTGCAGGTCGGCCTCCTGCGCGCTCTCGAGGCCCGAGCCCTTCATGAACTGCTTCTGGCAGATGCTCGACGCCGCACCGGACGTCGCCGCGAAGCCATTCCAGAACTTCGGCCGCTGGCCAGCGTTGTACATGCTGTTCGCCGCGCGAATGTGGCCGTCCTTCAGCAGAATGCCCGAGCGCTCGTCGCTCTTCGCGTGACAGTGGAAGCACGTCATCTTGTTGCCGGGGCCGCCGGTTTCTGGCGCGTGGAACAGGCGCTCGCCGCGGGCCTTCGGCTCCTCGAGCCCCTTGAAGAGGAAGGTGAACTGCAGCGCCGGCTTCGGCTTGCGGGGCGCTTTCGGCTTGGGCTTCGGCGCGGGCGGCAGCACCTGGGCCACCGTCGGCTCGGGCACCTTCTCGAGCGGCGGCGCCACGACGGCGTTGGGCTCGGCAGGCTTCGGCGTCGCCTTCGGAACGAACGCCACCTCGAACGACACGTCAGCCGTGTCACCGAGCTTGAGGAACAGCCGCTGCGGACGCGAGATGTTGAAGTCGGCGAAGGGCACCGAGAACGAACCCGACGCCACCAGGCGCGACTCGGACTCGAGGCGAACCTTGATGGGCAGCGAGACCGCGCGGCGAACGCCGTGCACTTCGAAGCTGCCGGTGGCCTGGGCCGTCGCGGTCTGACCGACGGCGAGCGCTGCGGGAGCCGCCTGCGTGAGGCTGTCGAGGCTCAGAATCGCGAAGGGGAACCGCTTCGTCTCGAGGAACTCGACGCGCATGTCTTCATCGCGCTGGTCGATGCCGGTTCGCAGCGTCGTCAGGTCGACGGCGAACACGCCCTTGCCGCCGCCCCACGCCTTCGGGTCGACGGTGAAGTTGCCCGACATCGAGCGGGTCTCCCCGTTCACGTCGTCGAGCGGGCCCTCGATGGTGAAGCGCACGAAGCCGCGCGGTTTGGGAGCCACCATCCACACGTCGGCCGACGCCACGGCCGCGAGCAACACGACCGCACTTCCGAGCACGCGCTTCATCACGGCTCCTCGACGATGGAGGGACGCATCGGGCCAAGCACGCTGAGCAGCTCACCCTTCTCGGCGGCCGGCACCTTGAACTTGTCGAGCGTGGCGACGAGGTGGCCCACCAGCGTGTCGAACTGGGCGTTGCTGATGCCCTGCCCCGCGTGCGCCGTCGCCATGTCGCGGCCCGAGTACGTGCACGGGCCGCCCGTGCCCACGCACACCAGCTCGATGAGGCGCTGCCGAATGCGCGGCACGTGCGCGACGGCAAAGCCCGAGTTGATGGTGGCGTCACCGGCGACGCGGCCGAGGAAGTCGTCGACCACGGCCTCGATGGCGGCCTTGCCTCCGAGGCGCTCGAACAGCGGCTTCTTCGGAGCGCCCTTCGCGTCGGCCTTCGCCTCGGCGGGAGCGGCGGTGTCAGCGGGTTTCGACTCGGCGGCCTTCGTCGTCGCACAGCCGACGAGGCACGACACGAGCAACGGCAGGAGACGTCGCATGCGGTTTGACCTGGGTGAGGAGTGAAGAATCAGAACGAGCCCGTGACGGTGACACCGTTCGTGCCCATCGGCACGAGCCCCATCGACGTCGACGACGAGGAGCCACCGACGAACCAGAGCACAGCTCCGCTCGCCACGAGCGCTCCACCTGCGACGAAGAGCACGTTGGCGATGGTGCCGTTGCGAATGGCGGCCTGGTCGCGCTCGTACAGCTCGGCCTGCGTGCCACGGTTGGCCGCGAGGTCGTCACGAATGAGCTGACGCTGCGAGTTGTAGGTGACGCCGAAGTACGTGGCGACGCCGAGCCCGATGACGCCAGCGCCGAGCAGGCCGTAGCTGATGGGGCGCAGCGGCGACGACGCGGTCTCGGTGGTGACGGCCGCGACAGGCTCTGCCTTCGCCGGCTCGGGAGTCATCGCCGGCTTCGGCTCTTCTTTCGGCGCGTCGACGACCTTCTTCTCGACCGCAGCCACGACGGCCGGCGCGACGTTCTTCACGGGGCGAATGGCCGAGCCAAGGAAGGCGACCTGGTTCTTGTTGTCGTCCTGCGTCTCGGCCCACCACTCGACGGTGGCCGCGTCGGTGTCGATGCTGGCCGCGCCGTTCGTCAGCACGCCCTGCACCGGCTTCCACGAGCCACCGTCCATCTTGAGGAAGAACCTCACGACCTTGATCAACTTGAACGGGTCGTTCTTCACCGCGAACGAGATCTGCTTCACGCGCCCGTCGGCAGTGCCGGGGTCGAGCGCGACGAGCTCGAGCGCGCCGTTGGCCTTGATCCACTCCTGCGCCGCGGCGATGGGCTTGCCGATGGCGCCGGAGTACTTGCCGGCGAGCTCACGCTTCGGGTCGAGGCCGAGCACGGCGCGAAACGACTCCTCGGCCTTGTCCATCTTGTTGGTCGACGCGAGGGCG
>JAEUJR010000285.1 GCA_016793585.1 Archangium sp. | reverse complement strand
GACGCGGAGGAGCCCCGAGATGCGCGCGCGGCCGAGCATGGCCGAGAAGTCTGCCTGGGTGGCTGCGTCGAAGAGGCCCCGCTGGTCGACGAGCGGCCCCATCGCCACGCGCGACAGCCCCTGTTCGGTGAGCCACAGCTGCGCGTCGGTCATCGCAGAGTCGAGGGCGCGATCGCGGGGCAGCGCGAGCAGGTCGAGCTCGAGCCCGAGCGCTGCGTCGACCATTCGCGTTCGGCCCGGCGTCGACGCCATCACGCGCAGCGACGGTGTGCCGGTCGGCAGCTGCAGCCCCGTCGCCTGGTCGACCATGGGCGCCCGCAACGGCTCCGAGCGATCACCCGCGCGCAGCTCGCCGAGCAGCGGTCGCTCGCGAAAGCCGTCGAGCGCGGGCGGGGCGAACAGGGCGAGCGATGCGAGGCCTCCTGCCAGGGCGGTGCCTCGCGCCCGGGGCCACAGCGAGACGGCGACGGTCGCGAGGGCCCAGAGCACGAAGGTGATCGCGAGGGCCGGCCGTTGCGTCGAGGTGACCGCCAGCACCAGGCCGGCGAGGGCCGAGGCCGGCACGGCGCCACGGTGCAGTTGCACGAAGCCCGCGCTCGCGGCCAGCAGCGCGAGCAGCGAGATCCATAGCGGCGCGGCAGACACCTCGGGACGGCCAGCGGTGATCGCGTCGATGGCGACGAGCACCGCGAGGGGGCTCGTCAGCGCAAGCCCCAGGCCTGCGGAGGGATCGAGCGGCTCGGTCAACCAGCCGGGCAGGGCGAGCGGTGCGCGCTCGCGGGGCGCACGGCTGACGGGGGGCAGACGAGCCGCCGAGGCGCGAGCCAGCGGCGCAGGTCGTGGCTCGTCGGTTCCATCAGACGGCAGCTCGAGTGACGCGGCGCTCGATTCCACCTCACCGAGCGACTGCAGCTGGGCCCCACTGGCTGCGCGTGACGTCGGGCTCGACGCTTCACCGGGAAGCCGCAGCGGTGGCGCCTCGTCGGGCAGCCGCAACGTGGCCGCAGGGTGCGTGTCGGTCGGCTCGTCATCGGGCAGACGAAGGGCGGCGGTGTCTGCTTGTTCGGGAGGCAGCTCGAGGCGCGGCTCGGCTCTCGGCGCTTCCTTCACCAGCTCGATCTTCGCCAGACGCATCGGCAGCTGCTCGACCGCCATCTGCTTCGTGCGGCGGTGCTCGGCGCTCAGCTCGGTCTCCCAGCCGCATTGCGGGCACGCCGTCAGCGTCGGCGGGAAGACGCGCGAACACGATGGGCAGACGACGGGAGCGGACATGCAGCGAGCGCGGGCAGCCTACTGGCCCGTCAGGAAGTTACACCACCCGTCCTCGCAGCTCGGCGTGCGGCCGTTGGATCAGCTCGGTCGCGACGAGCAGCGAGGGCTCCACGGCAGCCGCGGCGCCTTGGAGTGCAGCCTCGACGTCGTGCTGCACACCCGACAGCGAGAACCAGCCTTTGCCGCCGATGCCCTTCGCGAGGTGCAGCGCGGTGAGCTGAACGCGCGCCTGCTTCAGCGCTGCGTCGGCCGCGAGCAGGGTCGCGGCGACGGTGTGGAGCTCGACCAGCCCCACGGCGTCCTCGGCGCCCACCTTCGCGAACACGCCATCGAGCGCGCTGACGACCCCTTCGGCGATGTGCGGCAGGAAGAGCTTGTCGAGCAACCGGGGACCAGCCGCTTCGAGGCCCGCCTTGAACGACTCCTCGGCCTCGCCGACGTCACCCGAGAACACGAGCAGGTACTTGCCGGGAGACACGGCCTCGGCGATCGCGATGCGCACGCGCGCCTGTTTGAGAATCGCGTCTGCCACCACCGGGCCCCTCGCGAGGGACTCCAGCTCGAAGAGGCCGAGCGCTGGACCGGGCAGGTCGATGGGCACGTTCAGATGATGCGGAACGAGTCTTTGAGGGTGCAGCGGCGCTCGCGCGTGAAGCTGATGGCCGTGGTGAGCCCTTCGCCCGTGGGCGAGGCGATCGTGAACGACGTGTAGCCCTCTCCCGTCAAGCCGAGGCCAGCGAACGAGGGGCCGTTCTTCACGAAGATCGACGTGTTCACCACCTTCGCCATCTCGGAGAGGTGATCGATGTTGGTCGAGTGCATCGTCGCGGTGTGCCCGAAGCCGTGCTCGGCCTGGAGCGCGGCGGCGATGCAGTCTTCGACCGTCTTGAGGCGCGAGAAGCCGACGACGGGCATCAAGAGTTCGGCTTGAACGAACGGGTGCGTCGGGTCGACCTCGGCGAAGAGCAGCCGCGTGCCCGACGGCGCGCGGAAGCCAGCGGCCTCGGCGATCTTCGTCGCGTCTTTGCCGACCCAGTCACGGTGCGCGTGGCCGTCATGCACGACCAGCTTTTCGAGGCGGTTGATGGCCGACGACGGCACTTCGAAGCCGCCGTACTTCGCCATGTTCTTCTTGAGCTGATCGGCGATGGAGTCGACCGCGAAGATCTCCTTCTCGACGATGCAGACGATGTTGTTGTCGAGCGAAGCACCGTCGACGATGTCTTTCGCGGCGCGATCGAGATCGGCGGTCTCGTCGACGACGGCCGGTGGATTTCCCGGGCCTGCGGCGATGGCGCGTTTGCCCGAGTTCATCGCGGCCTTCACGACGGCCGGGCCACCCGTGACCACGATGAGGCGAATCGACGGGTGCTTCATCAGCGCCTGAGCGGTCTCGATGCTCGGGCTGCCGATGGTGACGATGAGGTTGGCCGGGCCACCTGCCGCGACGATGGCCTCGTTCAGCTTCGAGATGAGGAAGCAGCCGACGCCCTTGGCCGAAGGGTGCAGGTTGAAGACGACCGCGTTGCCACCGGCCACCATGCCGATGCCGTTGTTGATGACCGTCTCGGTCGCGTTGGTCGAGGGCGTGATGGCCCCGATGACGCCGAAGGGCGCGCGCTCGAGCAGCATGAGGCCGTGATCGCCGGTGACGGCGATGGGCTTCAAGATCTCCATGCCGGGCGTCTTGTTCGCCACCAGCAGGTTCTTCTGAATCTTGTCCTTCACGTTGCCGAGGCCCGTCTCGGCGACGGCCATGTGCGAGATCTCGTCGGCGACGCGGCGCGAGGTCTCACGCATCGCTTCGATCACGCGCTCACGCGTCTCGACGCTCGTGCGCACCCACTGCTGCTGGGCCTTCGTGGCGGCAGCACCGGCGGCGTCGAAGTCGTCGAAGATGCCGGGCCGCTTGCTGTGCACGGCGGGCGCAGCGCTCTTCGGTGGTGACGACGGCGCCTTGTTCAGCTCGCTCGAGAGCTTGCGAACGACCTGTTCGACGATGGCGTTCAGCTGAGACTCGTTCATCGCAGCACCTCGAGCTTCTTGGGGTCGCCGTTCGAGTCTTCTCCGTACACGCGGGCAGCGGGCACGGTTCGACTCACGCGGTCGGCCTTCTCGTAGACGATCAACACGCGATCGCAGCCATCGTGGGTGATGGCGCGCTCCACGGCCTCACGCGCACGAACCTCGAGCGCACGAGAGGAGCGGAGCGGCTGACTGGCAGGGCGTTGCCTCACTTGACGTCGGTGAGGGTGCCGCCGACTTCGAGCTGATCGACGATCGCCATGATCACGGCGTCGACCGGCCGATCCTTCGTCATCTCGGTCTGCCGCGCGGAAGACCCCGACGCGTACAGCACCACCTCGCCGACGCCAGCGCCGACGGCATCGACCGCCACGACGAGCGTGGAGGTCGGCTTGCCCTCGGTGTCGAGCCCTCGCACCACGAGGAACGTCGACCCGTCGAGCGTGGGCTCTTTGCGGGTGGACACCACGGTGCCCACCACTTTGCCGAGCAGCATCGCGGCGCCTCTCGGTTACTTCTGACCCGACTCGGCCTTGGCCTGCTCGAGGCGGCCGAGGGGGAGCACGAGGTCGATGTTGACGTGCGGGCGGGGGATGACGTGCGTCGAGACGAGCTCGCCGACACGCTCAGCGCCACGGGCGCCGGCCTCGATGGCCGCCTTGACCGCGGCGACGTCGCCACGGACGACCATCGTCACGTACCCGCCGCCGATCTTCTCGTAGCCCACGAGCTCGACCTTGGCGGCCTTCACCGCGGCGTCGGCGGCTTCCACCATGCCCACGAAGCCCTTGGTCTCGATCATTCCCAGTGCGTCAGCCATGTGCGTTCAACTCCTTGAAACGAAGTGCGGCGGTGAAGATGCGAAAAACGAAGATCACTTGTCCTTGAACTGGGGCGGCTCTTTGCCCGAGATCGACTGAATCGCGGCGATGGCGGCCTGCGCGGCGGAGTCGATCTCCGACTCGCTGCCCGCGAGGTACAGACGGCCGAACGCGCCGAAGGTCATCACGTCGATGAGCTTCACGTTGGCGGCCTTCTCGGCCTCGTTCGCAGCGAAGGCGGCGTAGGCGGCGGGCTCGCACTCGAGAATGAAGAGCGACTGGCCGGGCTCGATCATCGACCCGAAGCGGATCTTGTCGAGGATCATCGCGTGCATCGGCTCGATGGCGCGAATGATGGTGTTCGAGACGATGCGCGGCTTGAGGCGATCATTCTCGGCGACGCCCATGTGCTTGAGCACCGCTTCACCGGCGCTGCGCACCTCGCCCTTGTCGTCAGAGTGGAGCTCGAGCATGCCGTAGGCGCGCTCGACGACGAGGGTGGCGGGCTGCACGCTGGTCGACTTCAACGCCACGTCCATCAGGCGGTGAATGGCCATACCCGGCGCGATCTCCATGAAGAGCGACGCGACGTAGGGGGTGGGGAAATAGCCGCGGCACGTGGTGCAGATGTGAGCCGCGAGCTGAGGCTGGAGCGAGTCCAGGAAAACGTAGGCACGAAGCGAGGTCGACAATGCCCCTCCGAGCGAAAAGACGAGGAAACGACGCGGGTTTGTAGGAGACCGCTCCGGGGATGACAAGGACTGCGTGATAGCCTCGCGCGTCACTTTCGCTTGGGAGGCTTCGATGGCGCACGGCGATCACGACCATTCACACGAGCATGAACACGAACACCTGATGCCCGACGGCTCGAAGTACCGGCACAGCCACCCGCACGGGCATGGGCACTCGCACGATCACGGCGGCGCGCACACGCACACGGACGCGTCGGGGAAGACGGTCGAGCACACGCACGCGCATGACGGCGCCTCGCACTCGCACGGCGACTCAGGCCATGAGCACGAACATGAGCATGAGCACGTGAACGCCGATGGCACGGTGACGAAGCACAAGCATGGCCACGCACATGGCCATGGGCACGATCACTGACGGTTCACGGAGAACTTCCCCGTCGTCGCGTTCCAATCGAGGAGCAGAGACGCCGTGGAGAGCTGGGTGTCGCGCTGGCCGTAGCCGCTGTCGTCACGGAACGTGTTCACCCAGCGGCCCTCGGCGGAGATCGTCGTTCCTTCACGGGGCAGGGTGAGCTCGACGAAGAACTCGGCCTGGAAGTGGTCCGCGTCTTTCTTCGGAGGTCGCGGCTCCTTGAGCGCGAACGTCGCGGCGCTGAGCTTCGGGAGCGGGTCGATCTTCGACCAGGCTTGACCGTCAGGGCTGAAGAAGGCGGCTTGTGGGCGGTCTCCCAGCGTCGAGAGGCCGACGGTGATGTGGCCCTTCGAGACGAAGAGCGCGGCCTGCCAGTGCGAGTCGAAGACGTCTCCGGTGCCTGGGCCGGTGGTGAGGTGGGTCTTCTGCGTGCACTCGAGGTAGCCGTTCTTGCGATCGATCTCGCAGCTCCACTCGCTCCAGTCGTCGTCGGCTTGAACGGTCTTGTGGTTGTCGCCCGCGCAGGCGCTCTTCTTTCCGGGAGCGCAGGTGGTGAACGTCTCGCAGAACTCCCTTGGAGCGAGCCGAGCATCACAGAGTTGGCCGAGGGCGACGTCGATCGAAGGCGTGGCGGCGATGACGATCCCGAGCGCAGCAGCGAACATGCCCTGCAGTGTAGCGAGGTCGTTGCTCCGGTTGGATCGGCGTGACAAACGCGCGCGCGATGCAGCGGTTCTTTCTCGCGGCGACGCTGATGCTCGGCCTGTCGGTGGTGTGGTTCCGGCCGGGGCCGACGTT
>JAEUJR010000281.1 GCA_016793585.1 Archangium sp. | reverse complement strand
GAGGTTCGACGCGTACCAGTACATCGCGTCGATCGACTCCTTCGGCGCCTTCACGATCGACTCGGCGTGCGACTTGCCCTCGGCCATCGACTTCGCGAACTCGGGCGCCGACAGCTTCAGCGACTTCGTCGCCCAGTCGAGGCCCTTCTGGTACGCCTCATCGCGCTTGTCGGTCTTGTCGGCGAACGCGGCGCGCTCACCGGCGAAGTACCAGGCGCGCGCGAGCTTGGCGTAGAGCACCGCGTCGGCCGAGGTGGCGGCCAGCGCCTCCCACTTGGCGATCGCCTCCATGTGCTTCGCTTCGTCCTTGCGCTGCGCCCACAACGAGTCTGCGTCGCCAGCGGCGGCCGCGTCGACCGTGCCCGTCGCCGTCACCTTCTCGTCCCACTTCGCCGCGTGCTGCGTGGCACAGCCCGACAGCGCCACCGAGGCAGACACCGCCACCCCCATCATCAGCTGCTTCATCGTTCGCTCCTGTGAATGGTTGCCTGAAAAACCCGCACGGCTTCCTAACGACTTGAGCCGGGGTGTCTAGCCCCGCAGCCGTACAGGATTTGAAATGACGCGTTTCGTCACTCGGAATGGCCGCGCGAACCGGGCCGGAACTCGACGAGGCGGAAGAGCCAGTCATCGGGGCCGCGGACACCGACCTTGCCGAGGTTGGGCGCGTAGTAGTGCGTGTATGGCGCGCTGCCGTCGAGGCCGGTCTCGAGCACCGCGAGGCAGTGGTCGATGACGATGCCGTTGGGCAGATCGACCTGCGCGTCGAGCGCGAGCACCTCGTACTGCGACGTCTCTTTGGTGCCCTTCTCGATCGACGCCGGCGCCTGCCACCGTGTGCCGCGCGTCATCACCGCGGGCAACAACACGACCTCGCCGTCAGCGCGCGCCGACGAACGCTCGAGCCAGTTGCCCTCCTTCACGCGCCAGGTGCCGCTGACCGACTTCTTCCCGATGGAGTACGAGAAGCCCGCCTTCCACTCGACGAAGGAGTTGATCGACACGCGGCCTTTGGAGCCCGACTGCAGCTGGTAGGTCCACGTCGCGCCGGCCTTCTGAATGAAATACTCGGCGCCCAGTCGCGTGGCCTCTGACGTCGCAGTCGCGGGCTGACGGGCGGTCGGTGGCTCGGCGGAAGCGGCGGTGGCCAGCACGAGTGCGAGAGCAGCGCGACGAAGCACGGGCCGACTATGCCGCGCGCCGTGGGGAATTGAAGGGCTCAATGCGTGACGGGGCGGAACAACGCCAGCGCGCTGGTGAACCCATGCATCCACGTGCGGCCGCTCACCGGGCCGAACTCACCGTTGCAGAAGAAGCCGCCGAGCGGCGTCGCGGGAAACGTCGAGGCGAACAGGCCCGCGTCGTGGTCGTCGACGCCGAAGAGCCCACGGCCCCGGCCGGTGCACGAGAACAACAACGCGCCGGCCGGAGCGCTCGTCACCTGCGCGAGCTTCGCGACCAGCTCGTCTTCGGCAGCGCGCGCGTCACGCAGCATGAACTGCACGACCTGCAGCGGCTCGAGCACCGACGCGACCGCGACGGCCTTTCGTTTCGGCTCGAGGCCGACGAGGTTGCGAACGAGCAACTCACCCGCGTCGGCCTGAACGGAGCCTGTCTTCAGGCCGACCCCCACGACGAGGGAGTGGCGCATGCGCTCCTGCACGTCGGGCGGCGCGGAGGCGTGGAGCTTTTGCATCACGTCGATGGGTGACTTGCCGTCGAGCTCGAGCAGCAGGTGCCCCTCGACGGCCGTCGCGAACATCGGCGTGCCAATCGGCCGGCAGCCCTGCGCGATGAGCGGCTCGACCGTGAGCTCGCCCGACAACGCCACGCAGACGGCCCCCGAGGTGTGCACGCGCTCGTCGAGGAAGAGCCGATGCGAGCCGGGCGTGCTGCCGCCGCTCGCCATGCCGCCCATCGTCACCACCCCGGGGAAGGAGTCATCGAGCTGCTCGAGCGTGGACTCGGCCTCGAACGAGAACGGGTCTGCGAAGAGCAGCACGGCCTTCGGCGCGTGCGAGAACTCGACCCGCTCGTGGTGGCGAAGCGCGCGCGCCTCGAGCTGCACCCTCGGCAACGACGCGGCGACGACGGCGATGGCGGGCACGTCCTCTACCTCGCGTGAGGCGCCGATGACGCCTGCTCCCGAGCAACCCACGAGGGTCGCGTTCGGGTAGCGCTCCCGCAAACGGCTCACCACCGCAGGGGCTTCTTTCAGCAGCCCCGACGAAACGAAGAGCAGCACGAGGTCGGGCGTGGTGCCGAGCTCTTCGTCGAGCACCTCGATGGCCCGGCTGGCGGCGCCGGCGCCCGTGGTGTCGCGTGAGAGCGTCGAGGCCCACTTCATCGTCACTCCTGATGCAGAACGGCGTGCAAACCCGTTGGCGGCTCCCTACACGAAGCGGCATGCGCCGTCTGGCCCTCCTCGCGTTCACGCTCGCCTGTGCTCCGCCCCCGCCTGACCCGAAGGTCATCGAGCAGACGGGCAGCCTCTCGATTCGCCGCGACGTCGTGCGCATCGCCGCGCCGAAACCACCCCCGAACCCGCTCACCGGCAGCGCCACGCCCGACGAGCTCGACGCCGTCACCGTCGTTCGGTACCGCCTCGACACGGGCACGAAGCCACCACGCCCGGCGCGGGCGATCGTGCTGCTGATGCCCGGCTTCATGGGCGGCGCAGGCTCGTTCGATTCACTCGCGCGCGGCATCGTTCGACGCTCGACGGGCGAGGACGTGTTCGAGGCGTGGGCGATCGATCGCCGCAGCAACGCGATGGAGGATCGCGCTGGTATCGAGGCCGCGCTCCTGGCGAAGAACCCCGACCTGCTGACCGGCTACTACTTCTCGGGCGAGGCGGTGAACGGGCAGACGTTCGCGGGCTTCAAGAAGCAGGAAGACGTCGCCTTCGAGTCGGAGTGGGGCCTGGTCTCGACGATGAACGACCTGCGCGCGGTCGTGGCGACGATTCCCGTGGAGCAGCGCAGAGCGCGCGTGGTGCTCGCCGGCCATTCGCTCGGCGCGGGGCTGGCCTCGATGTACGCCGCGTGGGACTTCGAGGGTGTGCCCGGCTTCTCCGAGCTCGCGGGCCTCGTGCTCATCGACGGCGTCACCGGCAACGAAGGCCAGCCGCTCACCACCACGCGCGAGGAGTACGAGATGACGGGCCTGATGAACTCGGGCTTCGGCGGCCGGCCCAGTCTGCAGCAGGTGCGCGAGACGAGTCGGTACTTCGCGTTCCCTCTGCTCGAGGCGAAGCTGTTCCCCATCGGGGTGGGCACCGCGATGCGGGCGATGTGGCGGCCCGAGGCCATCGAGAAGGATCAGCCGCGCCGCGACGCGCTCGAGACGTTGTTCCTCACCAGCGATCTGCCTCGCATGACGAACCGCGCTGCGTTCGGGCTCGCCTTCGACGCCGCGACCTGCCCGGTGAGCATCGCCGCCGTGAACGCGGGTGAGACCGACGGCCCGCTCGTCGACACGACGTCTGCGTTTGGAGGGCGCATCAAGAAGCCCGCGAGCAGCAACCAGACCTTCCGCTGGAGAGAATTCGACGCCATCGAGCCCAACGAGCTCACCTCGCTCTCGGAGTTCGGGCTCGCGTGGGCGCGCACCGGCTCGGACTTCGGCGAGTGGTACTTTCCCTCGCGGCTCTCGCTCGACACGGTGCTCGGCGCGACGTTGACGCTGGCGCCGAACGACTGGCCCGTCACCGCGTATGGTGTACGGGCGCTTCATGGGCGGGCGATCGATCTGCCCGTGCTCGTCGAAGCCGCCGGCATTCTCGGCGGTGACGTGACGAAGTACGACAAGCTCGAAGCGCTGCTCCCGCCGGTCGGTGAAGGGCGGCCACAGCAGGGGGCGACGCGGTCGGAGTCGCGCGGCTTCGAGGCGATCTCCAACGCGTCGTTCACGCACATCGACCCGCTGGCCGGAACCGACGTGGCTGGCGGCGAGGTCGCGCGCTGGTTCGACGCCGTCGCCGGCTTCGCGAAGCGCAACACCCCTTCGGGTGGCGTCGTCGTTCCCTGATAGGACTCGGCGGGTCCGATGCTCGCGAGGGTGCTGACAGCGATGGTGTTGACGCAGGAGGCGACGCCGAGGCTCGTGCTGGAGCAGCGGTTGAGCGCCCTCGACGCACAGGCGGCACGCGCCAGAACGCTCCAGACCCTCGGCATCGTCACCCTGGTCGGCGTCGGCGTGTCGCGTGAGGTGCGCAACGTCTTCGCCGCCGTGCAGCACTTCGAGACGTATCGCGCGCTGACCGGCGACCCCTCGGGCGATCGGGGCTATCGCCAGATGCAGGATGCGATCGTCGTCGCGTGGGTCGTGACCGCTGCGCTCGCGGCCGCGACGACGTTGTTCTTCGTCATCGGCTTCGCGAGCGAGCCCTCAGACGAACGAGCCCGCGTGGTGGACCAGCTGCAGTCGCTGCGCTGAGACGCGGCGCCCTGAATTGCGGCTGGTTGGCTGGTCTCGAGGCTGCTTCCGGGCGGGCTCCCCTTCACCCGGAGCCCATCATGTCGCTGCAGCTCATTCTCTCGTTCGTCTTCATCTTCACGTCGGCGCTCGTTCTCGGCGCTGTCTTCGTTCGTATGACGGCTCGAAACGCGGCGGCCGATCTCCGGTTCGGCATTCTGGCGACGGGTGGCGGAGCGGTGATGCTCTTCGCCGTTGGCTTGCTCCACGGCACGTTCGGCGAGGTCATGGTGCTCGGCGCCATTCAGGCGCTCGTCGCGCTCGGCATCGGCGGCTTCCGACTGCTGCGCCACTTCCGCCACGACGAGTTCCGCAGCTGAGGCGATTCCTCCTCACCAGCGCGTCTGACACCACACACTCTCTCCTCGCGATCGTGGCTGTCAGACGCCGCTTCGAGGTTTCCATGGGCTGGCGTGGGCCTTGCTGTAGCGTGCCCCGCGCGCATGAGCCCTACAGCCCTTCTTCCGTGGTTGGTCGTGCAGGCCGCGTCGCTGAGCCAGAGTTCGGTTCCGGCGGCCGGCCAGTACGAGACGATTCTCACTCTCGATGCTCCGGCGGCCGTGCATCTCTCGGCGCGTGGGCCCAGCGGAACGTCGTGTGAGGTGATCGACCGCGTGCGTGGGCCGTTCGCCCGCGCTGGCACGGTTGGACGCGTCAACTGCGAGCTCGACCTGCTGCTCGACGCCGGCCAGTACAAAGTGCGCGTCGACTCTCCCGTCAAAGGCAAGGGCACGGTCGCCATCTCGGCCACGGTGTTCAGCGAGATCAACAAGGGCTCGGTGCAGCTGGCCAACGGCGCAGCCGTCGAGACGACACTCAAGCCCGCGCAGCAGGCCTCGTTCTGGCTCACGATGCCGACGCGCGGCGTGCCCTACGTTCGCATCAACGGCCGGCACGCAGGTGACGTGCGGTTGTGGCGCAACGGCGAGTGGCTCGAGCCGATCTCGCTGCGGCACACCACGACGACGAACACGCCCGGCTACCCGATGCACGAGTGGTGGCTCGACCAAGTGCTCGAAGCGGGCGATTACCAACTGGTCGTCTACGGGCGCGACAGCGTCACCGTGACGGGCTCGACCATCGACGACTCGCTCACGATCGAGCGTGGCTTCCGACCCGGGCCGACCGAGCGCTCTGTCTCGTTCACCCTGCCCGCCTCGGGCGTGCTCACGCTCGAGCTGCCGCGCACGCCGACGGCTGCGTACGTGTCACTCGACAACGCGCCTGAAGCACAGGTCTCGTTGCAGCTCGCCGACCTCGGTGTCGACTCAGCCCTCTCGTTCAGCTGGAGCTGCACGATTCCCAAAGGCGCCATCGTGCCCGAGTGCGGGAGCCGCACCTTCAGTACGCCCGACCGCCGCGTGTTGATGCTCAAGGGCCCACGCGGAACGAAGGGCACCGTCGAGTGGGCGACGGCGGTGAACAACGACCTCGGGTGGCTCACGTCGTGGCGGGGCGGCTACTACGGAGCGCCCAGCACCAACTTCCTCTTTTCCACGCGCATGCGCGGCCGCGTGATGGTGTCGACGCACGATCTGCCGATCGACTCCGACGCGGCGCCGCTGGGCTGTCAGCTCGAGACCGCCGAAGGGCTCAACGCACCGTTCCGCGTACTCGCGCGCTCGATGACGAAGCTGAACGACGGCGAGATGCTCGAGAAGTCGTTCAACTACGAAGAGGGCGGCGCGGTGATCTGGTTCGAGGTGACCTCGTCGAACCGCTACCGCGTGCGCACCGAGGGCGGCCGCAAGAACCGGTGCGAGGTCTATCGGCACAAGACCGACGGCACGCTCGAGCGCCTCACCCAGTCGAAAGCCGACGACACCGT
>JAEUJR010000273.1 GCA_016793585.1 Archangium sp. | reverse complement strand
GCGCCGGGCTTGAGCGCGTGCGGTCGTCGGCCGCTCATGCCGAGGGTGCCGCCGGTGTGCACCAACAGGAGTCGTCTCATGAGAAATGGTGAGAAAGGGCGTTCCTTTACAAGCCCACATCGCGTGGGTACAACGATTCGCATCGTGGCGCGTCGGTTCTTCACAGCTGGAGCGCTCCTCGCGCTCGTCTCCTCCACTGCGTTGGCTCAGGGCAGCGACCCGGCGCGGCTCCTGTCGGATCTGCCCGGCTTCGACTTCTCGCGCCTGTCGGCGAGCGCCAAGAAAGAGCTCGTCAGCGTGCTGACCGACGAGTTCGACGCCTGCGGCCGCCCGCTCACCCTGATGGGCTCGCTCAAGAAGGGCGACGCCTGCAAACACACCAAGCGGCTCGTCGGCTACGCGGCGTTCCAGGCCTCCGAGAGCGCGCCCGCCACCGAGATTCTCAACGCGCTCGCGAAGTACAACCAGACGTTCTCGGCGAAGCGCACGAAGTTCACCATCGACGAGCGCCAGTGCGTCGGCCCCAAAGACGCAAAGGTGACGCTGGTCGAGTTCAGCGATTTCGAGTGCCCCTACTGCAACGCCGCGCGCCCGATGCTCGACGAAGCGCTCAAAGCCCGGCCTCAGACGCGCCTCTGCTACGCGCCCTACCCGCTCCCCATGCACCCCAACGCCACCATCGCCGGCCAGGCCGCGTTGTTCGCGCGTGATCAGGGCAAGTTCGTGGCGATGTACAACCTGCTGTTCGACAACCAGACGACGCTGAGCGACGCCTCCATTCGCCAGCTGGTGAAGAAGCTGGGCCTCGACGAGAAGGCCTTCGACAAAGCGGTCGCCGACAAGAAGTACCTCGACGAGCTGAACGCGTCGAAGGAGCAGGGCAAGGCGGGCGGCGTCGACTCCACGCCGACGGTGTTCGTGAACGGGCGCAAGCTGACGCTCACCTTCTCGGTCGAGACGCTGATGCTGGGCATCGACGACGAGCTCGACTGGGTCGCTGGTAACTCGAGCTGGAACGGAAACTGACGTGGCCGATCAGCGGTTCGTGGTTGACGCGAAGGGTGGCCTGGCCTCGGCCGATGGCACCTCTCCGCTCGCGGGCCGCTCGGGCTACTACAAGCTTCAGCAGACCTCTCCCGACTGGATCGTGCTGGTGCGCGCGCCGGCGCAGGGCGGCGTGGTCGAGAAGAAACCGCGCGTGGTGCTCGCCGGCGACTGCGGCACCTTCCCACTGCAAGATCTCATTGCCTTCCTCGGCCAGGCCCGGTGGACGGGCGTGCTCCGGCTCTCGGCGCCCGGCAACGAGCGATTGCTGACGCTCAAAGACGGTGAGGTGCGCTCGGCGGCCTCCGACTCGCCCTCCGATCGTATCGGCGAGGTGATGGTGCGCCTGGGGTTCGTCACCCGGCAGCAGCTCGAGCAGGTGTTGTCCGACGCGCCGCCGTCGCGCGTGGGCAAGGCGATGGTCGAGCGTGGCTTCCTCAAGGCGCACGACCTGTACAAGTGCCTGCAGGAGCAGATCACCGAGATCTTCCACGGCATGATGCTCGCCAAAGACGGCACCTTCATGCTCATCGACCAGGAGCTCGACGAGAAGGCGCTGGTGCACAACCTGTCCCTGTCGATGCAGGGCCTGTTGATGGACAGCATTCGAAAGATCGACGAGCTCGCGCAGTTCAGAAAGCGCATTCCCCACGGGAAGCTCTTCGTCGTTC
>JAEUJR010000263.1 GCA_016793585.1 Archangium sp. | reverse complement strand
CGCTCATCGGAACACCATCGCAGGCTCGAGGCGGTACAACCTGAACAGCGCCAGCAGCGACGCCAGCAGGCAGACGACGACCATCAGCGCCACGGTGAGCCCGAACATCTCTGGGTACAGCACCGGCGTGAGCTGCGGGTTCCGCATGCCCTGCACCATGCCCGACACCGCGCCGAGGCCGATGAGGCTGCCCACGAGCGCATAGACGATGGCCTGCGTGAAGAGCAGCAGCGCGAGGTCGAACGTCGTCGAGCCGATGGCCTTGAGCGTTCCGAACTGGCGCATGTTGTCGATGACCGACGAGAACATCGAGAGCGCCACCGTGATGAGGCCGACGAGCAGCCCCATGAACGTCGAGGTGCCGAACGAGAGGCCGATCTGCGTGCCGGTCACGATGTACGTGAGGATCTCCTTCATGTACTCGCCGCGCGTCATCACGCGGGTGTCGGTGAGGGCCTCCTGCAGGCTCGCGCGCACGACCGTCGGGTCGACCCCGGGCTCGACGCCCACCATGATGAAGGTGTGTTTGTCGGCGGGCAGCTTGAGAATCTCGCGCGCCAGCGTCTGCTCGGCGAACGCGTAGGCGGGCGCGAACGGCAGCAGGCCCCAGGTGAAGCCGACGACCTGCACCTTGTGGCCGGCGAGCTCGCGCACGCTGCCCAGGTTGAGGCCACCGAACTTCTCGCGCTCGGCGTCCTCCACGATGATGGCGTTGGGCGCGAGCAGTGACGACGCGTCACCCTTGAGCAGATTCCACGGGCCACCGGCGAAGCGCGGGGCGCGGGCCCCGACGAGCGACACCGGCTCACTGCCTCCGTTCGGCAGCACGAGGTTCGCGGTCTGCAGCACGAGCGGCTCGGCCCACGCCACGCCCGGCGTCGCGCGCGCCCGGTTCAGCTGCGCGTCGCTCAGCGGCTTGCCGCCCTGAAACTGCCGCGTGCCCGGAGGCGTCACCCAGATGTCGACCTTCGCGTTCTCGACGAACATGCGGTTCTTGCCGAGCAGCGCCAGGAAGGTGCCCATCTGGAAGTTGCCGAGCAGCACCGCGAAGACGACGCCGAACAACGTGCCCGCGAGCTTCAGGGAGTCGTGGAACATCATCTGCACCCCGATGCCCGCCATCGTGCGCACGCGCGCGAAGAGCGACGCCCGCGTTCGAATGGGAGCAGCGAGAGAACCCGTCACCGTCATGGCGTCACCTCGAGAGGAAGGCCCGCCGAGAGACGAAGCGACGCGCGGGCAGTGGCGAGGTCGAGCCGCGCAGAGATGTCGTTCATCTCGGCCGAGAAGAGGTCGCGGTCGGCCTGAATGACGTCGAGCTGGGTGGCGACGCCGGCGGCGTTGCGCTCCTTCGCCAGCGCCTGGGCGCGGCGGGTGCTCTCGACCTGCGCGCGTGAAGCCTTCACCTTGGTGATGGCCGCGCGCACCCGCTGCCAGTCGGAGTGAATCTGGTCGACCGCCGCGAGCCGCGCCTTCTCGGCGTTGAGCCTCGCGGTCTGCTCCGAAGCGCTGGCGATGCGCAGGCCCTGCACGCTGCCGAGGTCGGCGCGCCACGAGAAGGTGACGCCTGCGTTCCACACGGCGCTCTGGTTCTGAAAGCCCGTCGCGTTGGTGAAGCGCTGGGTGAACTGCGCGTTGAGCGTCGGCGCGAGCGTCGCCGCAGCCGCCGTCCACGACCTCGAGGCCGCCGCCGCGTCGTGCTCGGCCGAGGTGATGGAGGGCAACGAAGCGGCCCGCCCCTCCAGCTCGGCCAGCGCCGGCTCGGAGTGCAGGTCATCGGCCGGAAGCGCCGTGTCCTCCCGCGGCTCGAGCCCCGTCAACGTTCGCAGCGTGCGCCGGCTGTTCTCGAGCAGCGCCTCGGCGTCGGCGACGACCTGGGTGTTCCGCTCGACCTCGGCCGCGGCGCGCACCAGCTCGAGCTCGGTGGCCACCCCCGCCTCTTTGCGCGCGGCCTGCTGCTCGACCTGGGCCTTCGCGACCGCGAGCGACTTTCGCGCAGAGTCGAGCACGCCCTGGGCGCCCGCCCACGAGAAGTACGCCGTCACCACCTGCCGCCGCACCTGGTCCTGGGTGAGGCGCTCCTTCGACTCGGCCGCGCTCGCGCTCTCCGACGCCGCGCCCACCTTCAGCCACTTCGAGACGTCGACCAGCGGCACCTCGGCCTTCAGCGTCGCCTCGAGCTGGTCACGCGGAATGATGGTGATGGTCTGGGTCGAGGTCGGCCCGGTGGGGATGTCGACCGTCGCGGCGTACTGGTTGCGCGTGTAGCCGCCGTTCGCCGACAACGAGGGCAGCAGCACACCCCACTGCTGGTCGAACGAGGCCCGAGCAGAGTCCGAGGTCTCGTGCGCCAGGCGGGCGTCGAGATTTCGGGTCTGAGCTGACTCAAGAAATGCCGACAGCGGCTGCCCGAATGCCACCGAGGGAGCGACGAAGAGGATGAGCGCTTGAATGTATCTTCTCACGATTGAGTGCATGAATAACCCCGCCGTCGAATTGCGCAACCCGTTCCTCTCAGACAAGCCTCGATTGCGTAGTACCAATGCGTGAATTAATAGTTTCGCCGTGGCACGACCCCGTGGCGCCAGAAACGCGGACTACGACGAGCAGCGCCTGGCGCTGGCGCGAAAGGTGAGAGACCGCGTGATGGCGGCCGATGGGCTTCGGGCCTCGTTGCGCGAGCTGGCGGCTGCGGCAGACAGCTCGGTCGCGACGCTCAAGCACTACTTCCAGGACCGCGAGGGGGTGCTGCGCGCGGTGATGGAGAGCCACCACATCGACGCGGCGCCGTATCTCGCGATGGCTTCGACACCGCTCGAGGGCGGCGACGTGCGTGACTCGCTGCTCGACTACCTGAAGCGGCTCAAGCAGGCGTGGTTCAAGTACGGCGTGGGCGTCATTCAGTCGTCGGCGCTCGCTGGCGGGCTGTCGGAGGCCGGCGTCGGCCCCTCGTACGTCAACCACGTGCTCGAGCCGCTGCTGGGCACCGCCGAGGCGAGGCTCAAGCGGCACGTCGAGCTCAAAGACCTGCCGCCGTTGAACGAGCGCTTCGCCGCCCTGCAGTTCCTCTCACCGGTCGTGCTCGCGCTGCTCCACCAGGACAGCCTGTCGGGCGCCACCTGCCGCCCGCTCGACCTCGACGCCTTCTTCGAGGCGCACGTCGACGGGTTCCTCCGCGCCTACCCACCGACGGGTCGCGCGCGGGCCTGACCTTCAGCTGCCGTCGTTGAGGGCGCCGCGCAGGAACAGCTCGCCCGCGCTCTGCAGGCTGCCCTCGAGCCCGTCGTCTGCACCGGCGCCCGAGCCCCACATCGTCAACGCGGCCAGACAGTTGAGCAGGTAGGCCTCGCCCAGCATCGCCGGCGCGCGCGTCGTCTTCACCTCGCCGCTCGTCACGCTTCGTTCGAAGACCCGCGCGAGGGCCTCGCGCAGCGAGCCCTGCCGCGCCTCGCGAAAGCGCTCTGCCTCGACGCGCAGGCCCGTCGTCATCGCATCGATGACGAGCGTGCGGTGGTCGCGCCACTGCGAGGCCAGCTGCACCGCCACCTCGGCCAGCACCTGCGCGATGGAGAGCGTGGCCGGTAGCTCTTCGAGTCGCCGCACCACGGGCTGCTCGAGGCGGCGGTTCAGCTCGAGCAGCACGTCGTCCTTCGTGGGGAAGTGGAAGTAGAACGACGTGCGCGAGAGCCCGGCGACGAAGGTGATGTCGTCGACGCGCGCCGAACGAAACCCGTCTCGACGGAAGATCTCGATGGCCGCGTGAAACAGCCGCTCCTTCGACTCTTCGCGCTGTTTGTCGCGGTTGGTGAAGTTGTTGGCCGTCACAGAGGGGGTGACCCTTACCGTGCGCTCCTCGATCCGTCCCTTCGACGTGTGTCGATGAGCAGGGGAACGACGCGCGTCAACGGGCAAGAGGGCCGATGGCGCCGCCTGAGGCGGTCAGGAGTCGAGGCTGCGGTTCTTGCGGCCCTCCCTGCCACAAACAGGCATGCTCACTGGGCGTGGCACTCGACAAGCCCATCAGGTTCGGCAGGTACTTTCTGCTCAAGAAGCTGGCGGTCGGCGGCATGGGCGAGGTCTGGCTGGCGCGCGTCGAGGGTGACTCCGACGAGCAGCCGCCCATCGTCGTGAAGCGCCTGCTGGCGCACCTCAAAGAAGACCAGGAGTTCGTGAAC
>JAEUJR010000251.1 GCA_016793585.1 Archangium sp. | reverse complement strand
GGAACCGCAGGCGCCGATCGATCTCGCGCAGGCGGCGCTTGCCGTAGATGTATTCGGCGTTCTCCGAGCGATCACCCAATGCGGCGGCGGCAGAGACCTCGGCGGTCACCTTCGGGCGCTCTACCGTGAGCAGGTGGCGCAGCTCGGCCATCATCTTCTCCATGCCCGAAGGCGTGATGTAGAGCGTGCCCTTCGGCTTCTTCTCTTCTTCTTCCTCATCGCCTTCATCTGCGTCGAGCGGGCCTTCTTCGTCGGAGCCTTCGGGCTCGTCGTCGTCGCTTCGCTTCCCCATGAAGTGGGAGGTACCGCGAGACGTGACGCGTGGGTAGCAGGTCGTGCTATGCGCGCACGCCATGCGCCGAATCGCTCTGGCCGTGCTCGCCACCGTCGCCATCGCCTGCGACAAAGTCGACTACATCGAGATCGCTCCCGCCGACGTCGAGTTCCAGAGCCGGGGCGAGTCGAAGAACCTGTCGGCGCGCTGCATGTCTCGCGCAGGCAAACGGGCCGAGCGCGCGATGGTTTCGTGGTCGGTGAAGGACCCCGAGATCGCCGAAGTGAACGGCAAGGGCATTCTGAAGCCGAAGAAGAGCGGCAACACCGAGGTCGTCGCCCACTATGAAGACGTCGAGGCGGCGATTCCCGTGAAGGTGTCGTTCGTCGAGAAGCTCGAGGTGGTGAACAAGGTCGTCACCATCAAGGAAGGGGCCGAAGCGGTGCCCATCCAGTTGAAATTCCTTGGCCTGAACAACCGAGACCTCGGAAAACGGGGCGCCACCTACACCCCGAAGGACAAGCAGATCGCCGCGATCGTCGGAGGCAATGCCATTCTTCCGCTCGATCCCGGCAAGACGACGATCGACATTCAGGTTGACGGCATCAACGCGTCGTTGGAAGTGACGGTCGAAGAAGACAAGGCGCTGAAGAAGAAGTGAGGAATTTCAGAGAACGCAAAAACAACAGGTGCGAGTCGCTAGCTCAGTTGGTAGAGCACCGGCCTTTTAAGCCGAGGGTCGGGGGTTCAAATCCCCCGCGACTCACCAGTCGGCCCCATCGTCTAGAGGCCTAGGACGTGGCCCTTTCAAGGCTAAAACTCGGGTTCGAATCCCGATGGGGTCAACACAACACGCGAGCCTGGCGGTCATGTGCCGCCAGGCTCGTCGTGTTTTCGGCGGTGCTGACGCTCACCGGCTGCCCGTCGAACGCCGAGCGCCACCTGCAGCAGGGCCACCAGCAGGCGAAGAAGGCGAAGTGGAGCGAAGCCGCCGCCTCGTACCGCACCGCCGCGATCTCCGATCCGAAGAACGCGCATGCGCTGGCGCTCGCCGGGCTGGCGAACCTGAAGCTCGAAGACGCAGGCGCCGCACAGGAGTCGTTCTCGGCCGCCCTGGCCGTCGACCCACTCGAGCCCAACGCGCGAATTGGGCTCGCCGGGCTCGCGGTGCAGTCGATGGATGCGGGCGCCGCCCTCTCGCTGATCGAAGGAATGACCGACCCGGCGGCGGGCCTCGTGCGTGGCCGGGCGTTGTTGCTGCGCGGGGGAGCCGGCGATGCCGACGCCGCGCTCGCCCAGGCGAAGGCGGTGATCGCGATCGCGCCGGAGTCGATCGAAGCGCGCTACCTCGAAGGCTCCGCCCTGCTGGTGCTCGGCCGCTTCGCCGAAGCGCAGACCACCTTCGAGGCGCTCGAGAAGACTGCGCGCGAGTCGCCGTTCGGCCCATATGGCCTGGCGCGCGTGGCGGCGGCCCAGAAGCGCTCGACCGACGTGTTGCTCTACCTGAAGGCGGCGCGTACGGCGTCGAAGCAGACCTGGCAGTCGGGGGCGGTTGCAGCCGACCCCGCCTTCGCCTTTCTTGCGGGTTCTCCCGCTTTCATCGAAGTCGTCGGGCCGTAAGCCATGCTCCGCAACCTGTTCTGCATCTTCATCGCCGTCACCTGGACGACGGTGCTCTTCCCCGTGACGATCGTGGTCTCGATTCTCACGCTCGACGTCTCGACGTCACTCTTCGTCGTGCAGCGCATCTGGTCACCCGTGCTGCTCTGGGCCGGCGGCGCGCAGTTCAAGGTGATCGGGCGCGAAAAGGCCGACTTCACGAAGCCCGCCATCTACGTCGCCAATCACCAGTCGACGCTCGACATTCCCGCGCTGTTCGTCGCACTGCCGGTGGCCTTCCGCTTCGTCGCCAAGCAGCAGCTCAAGTACGTGCCCTTCATGGGCTGGTACATGTCGATGGCCAAGTTCGTCTTCATCGATCGCAGCAACCACAAGAAGGCCGTGAAGTCGCTCGAGCTGGCGGCGAACCGCATTCGCAGCGGCATCTCGATCGCGATGTTCGCCGAAGGCACGCGCAGCGACGATCTGTCGATCATGCCGTTCAAGAAGGGCCCCTTCGCGCTGGCGATGAAGGCAGGGGTTCCCGTCGTGCCTGTCGCCATCGAAGGCTCGGGCAAGTTGATGCCGAAGAACTCGTGGAACATCACGCCGGGCCCGGTGACGGTGATGGTCGGCGAGCCGATCGACCCTGCCCGGTTCGGTGACGATCGGGAGGCGCTCATGAAGGCCGTGCGCGATTGCATCATCGATCTCTCGGCGCAGATGGGCGGCAAGGGCGGCGACAAGGCGACGGTGGTGGCCCAGAAGGGCTCCGAGGGCGTGGCCCGCCGCAACCAGGCGACCGCATGACGCGCGGCCTGCTGGCGCTGGTGCTCCTCGCAGCGTGTGTCACCACCTCGACGAAGACGGTGTTGTCGCCGCGTGAGCAGGCGATGGTGGCGCTGCAGAAGGGCAACGCGGCCGAGGCCGTGCGGGTGCTCGAGCCGCTGCGCCGTGAGGCCCCCAACGATCTCGATCTCGCGCGCGCGTGGGCCGAGGCGAACGTGAAGAACGGCACTGGCCAGCAGGTGCTCGACCAGGCCGCCACGCAAGACACCGCAGTCTCGCACTACACGCGTGGGCTCATTCTCTTCTCGAACGCGCGCGAAGCCGGCGCCTCGGCTGTCGACGCCTTCAGGAAGGCCGTCGAGAAGGCGCCGAACGAAGGTGAGCTGCACTACCGCCTCGGCATCGCGCTGCTCGAGTCGGAGCAGTTCGAGCCCGCCCGCGAGAGTCTCGCCGCCGCCATCGAGCGCACCCCCGGCAAGACGAGCTGGCACCTCGCGTACGCGAAGGCGCTGCACCGGGTGGGGCGCTCGAAAGACGCGATCGCCTCGGTGCGCACGGTGGTGACGGGGGAGTGCACGGTTCAAGAGGCGGCGACCGCGCGTGCCCTGATGGACGAGATCGCCGACCCCTTCGCGGGTTTCCCGAAGTCGGCGAGGCCGAAGCTCGATCAGGCCCTGGGCTGGCTGCAGGTCGCCGACGTTCCGCAGCAGGCGATCACCGAGCTCGAAGACATCGCGCGCGAGTTCCCCGATCTCGGCGTGGTGCACGCGCTGCTGGGGCTCGCGGCTGCGCGCGTCGACGATGCCGGCCGCGCGATCGAAGAGCTCAAGCGGGCCATCGAGCTCTCGCCCGACGATGGCAAGGCGTACCTCTACCTCGCCGATCTCTACACGGCCCGGCAGCGCGGCTCGCAGGCGAAGGAGCTGTACGAGAAGGCCCTCGAGAGGAACCCCACGCTGGACGACGCCTGGTTCAAGCTGGGCGACGCCGCCCTCGAGCGGCAGGAGCTCGAGAAGGCCCGCACGGCGTTTCGGACGGCGGCGCGGCTGAAGCCCGACAACTGGTTCTCGCGCGGCAAGCTCGCGCTCGTCTACCAGCTCGAGAGCAACTGGCCCGCGGCCGATCGTGAGCTCAAGGCCGAGCTCGAGCAGCGCCCCGACAACCTCGAAGCGGCGCTCCGGCTCGGGCTGCTGCACACCGAGAAGTACCTCAAGGTGAAGACCCCGGCCGAGAAGCAGGCCGCGCAGACCGAGGCCTCGAAGTGGCTCGAGCAGGTGCTCGAGGCGCAGCCAGAGAACGCCCTGGCCTCCCGCGCCCTGGAGCGCGTCAAACAGCCCTGAGATTCGGCTACAGTCCTCTTCGTGGACGAGAAAGACGACAAGGGCCTTCCGGAGTTCAGCCCCTCGGGCCTCGAGCTCGATCTGCCGCCTCCGCCGATGAAGTCGCAGCCGAGCAACCCGAACATGCGCGCGGTTCGGTCGGCCATGCGCGATCAACCCCTGACGCCCGAGCCCAAGAAGAAGATGGACAAGGCGGCGATCAAGGAGGGCGCACTCGACACGCTGCTGAACTCGGTGTCGATCCTCTCCGAGATCGCCGAGGACTTCCGCACGAGCGATCGCTTCTTCAAGTACAAGGCGTTCGTCTTGATCGCGTGGCTCACGCTGTCGGTCACCAGCGTGGGAGTCGCCTGCGGCAATCAGGGCCCGTCGAACGACATCAACGCCGTGCTCGTCGCGGGCGGTGACGCCTCGCGACCGGTCTACCTCGTGAAGAACGAGTCGCTCGAGGTCTGGCAGGACGTCGAGGTGCTGGTGAACGGGCAGTACCGCGCGACGCTGGCGCAGATGGAGGCGAACGGTGGCTCCATTGCGCTCTCGCCAGCCGTGCTCTTCGACGGCGCGGGCAAGAAGGCGCCGTCGAACCTGGTGATCACCGAGATCGTCGTGAACGTCAGCGACCCGAACGAGTCCGTCACGCTGCTCAGCGGCGGCCGAATCGTGAAGTAGCTCGTCGCTCAGCCGGCGGCGAGCGCGTCGGCGACCGTCACCAGCGTCGCGATGTCGTCGGCGCCGTTGGGCAGATCAGGCAGCGCCATCGCCGTCGCCCCCTGCCCTGCCCGCTTCGTGAGCTCACCCAGCAGCGTGAAGTCGCGTCTGGCGGCCGACTGCTCGAGCTCGGCGAGGCCCTGCAGCTTGGGCAGCCCGCTGCGCACGGCCTCGGACGCGTCAGGAGGCAGCGACGGCATCGGGCGGTCGGCCTCGGTCGCGCGGCTGCGGTTCAACACGAAGCCCCGGAACGGCAGCGAGAGCTCGCGGGTCTTGTCGTGAAAGAACGACGCCTCGGTCAGCGCCGCGGGCGCCGGTGACGACACGAGCAGGAACGCCACGTCGTCACCCGAGAGGAACCGCCGCATCTCGTTCACGTCGACGTTGAGCGACTGGAAGATGCTGGTGAAGGTGCCGATGAAGCCGACGAACTCGTGGGCGAACTCTTCGCCGAAGACCGCCGAGAGGATCTTCTCGATCACCCGCGACGCCGCGCGAGCCACCATGCTGTCGGACTTGGGCAGGAACGCCGAGATGGCGCGCGAGTCGACGAGCCCCGAGAGGCGGCGCGGCGCTTCGAGGAAGTCGAGCGCGTTGCGTGACGGCGGCGTGTCGAGCACGACGAGATCGTAGCGGCCCTCGTGTACCAGCCGATGCAGCGCCTCCATGGCCGTGTACTCGTGCATGCCGGCGACCATCGTCGAGACCTGCTGGTAGATGCGGTTCGTCAGAATGCGCTGGGCGTCGGCTTCGCTCTTCACGAGGCGGCGAACCGCGCCATCCGAGACGAGCTTGATGTCGAGCATCCACGCGTCGAGGGTACCGGTGGTGATGCCCGCGGCGTCGGAGCGCTCCTTCGGAATACGAACGGGATCGGTCGGGTTGCGCGAGACACCGAGGGTCTCGGCGAGCCGACGCGAGGGGTCGATCGTCAGCACCAGCACCTTGCGGCCGGCGCGCGCAGCAGCGAGCGAGATGGCAGCCGCGGTCGTGGTCTTGCCCACGCCTCCGGCGCCACAGCAGACGATGACCTTCTTCTTTCGCAGCAGGTCGCCGATGCGAACGTCGGTCATCACGCACCTCCCGTCGGGAGCGGCAGCGGCGTGAGCGTGTCGAGCACGCCCGAGAGCGACGCGATGAGCCCGTCGTGCGGCAGCTCGGGCGTCACGAAGATCGGCAACGTGGTGTGGCTTCGAAGGCGGGCGAGCTCACGGTGCGCGACGATCGGCTTCTTGAAGAGCTCACGCCCCAACCACGCGTGCTGATCGACCAACGGAGCCAGCGCCTCGCGCTCGTTCTTCGTGAACGGATCGACCGGCATGCGGTTCACCACCACGCCGCCGACAGGCATCTTCGTCTTCTTGAGCCCGTCGACGAGCTCGAGGCATTCGCTGATCGGCAACGTCTCGGGGAGCGTGACGATCCACGCCGAGGCCAGCTTGGGATCGTTGAGGTACGCCTGCCCCTCTTTGAGCGCGGCCGCGATCGGCCCACCGGGAACCAGCTTGAGCAACAGCTCGGGCAACCCCGTGAGCGACAACGTGTGCCCCGTCGCAGGCATGTCGATGAGGATCAGCTCGTGCTTCGGCTGGTCGCCCGACTTCTCGCGCAGCGCAGTGAGCAGCTGAAAGAAGACACCCATCTCGCGAAACGATGGCCCGGCCGAAAGCAGGCGGCGCAGCGCATCGCTGTTGAGTGCAGCGCGCGCGATGGTGCCCGAACGAAGCACCGACTTGAGGAAGAGCTCCTGACCCGTGCGGGCGAGCAATACGGCGCCGTCGATGTTGGGCTCGAGCGGCTCGGGCAGACGCGGCAGGCGATCACGGCTCCAGTGACGGGCGAGCGGCGAGTAGTCGTCGCCTTCGTCGCCGACCTCGGTGACCAGCACACGCCGGCCACGCTTTGCAGCGAGCTTGGCGAGGGCTGCGGTCATGACCGAGCGACCGACGCCGCCCTTGCCCGTGATGAGTACGACGCGTTTGTTGACCAGCTCGTCCAGGGCGCGGCCTCGGTGAAGTGACGGGTATGACCCTAGCGAAGCAGCGGACGATTCCGTGAGATTTCTGGGGGCGGGGTACGATGACGACCGCGTGACGGAGCCGTTCGTTCCATCGTGGGTGAAGCAGGTGCGCTTTGGCGTGCTGGCGGGCGTGCCGCTCCCACCTGGACTCGAGCCCGTCTCCCCGGCCGTGCTCTCCAGGCTGCACCCGAAGGAGGCCGCGTTCGCGAGCGAAGAACGTGGCCGCAGACAGATCGAGGTCACGGGTGGGCGGCTGGCGTTCCGGGCGGCTGCGAGTGCGTTCGGGGCCGATGTCTCGGCGTGGCCGTTGCTCGCCGATTCGGCGCGGGCTCCGCTGGGGCCGCCCGGGCTGACCGTGTCACTCACGCACAAGGAGGATCTGGCGATCGCGTTCGTGGGCGCGTCGGACCTGGGCCTCGTGGGCATCGATCTCGAGGGCGGCCCGCGTGACCGCTCGGCGATCATGGCGCGGGTTTGCCGGCCCGAAGAGCTGAGCGTGGTGCAGGCGCTTTCCGAGGCAGAACGCTGGCCGAACGTGATGATCCGGTTCGCGGTGAAGGAGGCGATCTACAAGGCGATCGCTCCGCAGCTTGGCCGGTTCTTCGGGTTCCAGGCGGCACGCGTCGACGTCGAGTCGAAGGAGCGCGTCGCGATCACGATGTTCCTCGAAACGGACGACCCCTCGTACGCCGTCGACAGCGAGCTCGTCTGGCTCGACGACGGCCGGTTGATCGCGCTCGTACGAGCGAAGGTCAGCCCTTCAACGAAGCCGTGAGCCGCGCGAGGCCTTCGTCAATCGACACGGTTGCGACGTAGCCGAGGTCACGCTTCGCAGCCGAGATGTCGAACCACTGCGCGTGCGAGAGCTCGCTGGCGGCGAAGCGCGTGATGAGCGGCTCCTGGTCGATGCCGAAGAGCCAGTAGGTGCCCTCCATCATCGCGCCGACGCCGTACGCCAGGCCCGCGGGAATCGGGCGACCGACAGGGCCGAGCCCCGCGCACGCGAGCATTCGGTTCGCCATCGTCCACACGCCGATCGGAGCGTCGTCGCTCACGAAGTACGGCTTTCCGCCGATTGGCGCAGCACTCAGCAGCTTCTCTGCGGCGAGCAGGTGCGCCGAGACGCAGTTGTCGATGTAGATGGTGTCGCTCTTCGGGTCGCGCGAGCCGATCTGCTTCAGTCGGCCCGTCTTTGCGCGGGCGATGAGGCGCGGCAGCAGGTGGCGATCGCCGGGGCCCCAGATGAAGTGCGGGCGGAGCGCGACGACCTTGAGCGAAGCATCAGACGCGGCGAGCGCGCGCTGCTCCGAGATCGCCTTCGTGCGCGGGTAGTGCGCCGTGAAGTGCGTCGCGTATGGAATCGACTCGTTCGCGCCTTCGATGTCGTGATCGGAGTGAACGACGCTCGGCGAGCTCGTGTGCACCAGCGCCGACACCTTCGCGGCTCTGCAGCCGGCGACGACGTTGTCGGTGCCCGTGATGTTGATCGCCTCGTACTCCTTCGGATCGCCCCACCCGCCCGCCTTCGCCGCGGTGTGAAAGACCACATCCATTCCTTCGCAGGCCTTCGCCGTCGCGGCCGCATCGGTGATGTCGCCTCGAATGGTCTCGACGCCGAGCGCGCGAAGCTCGGGGTAGTCGCCTCGCGCGAGCACGCGAACGGTGTCGCCTCTCGCCTTGAGCGCCTTCACCAGGTTGCTGCCGAGAAAGCCGCCACCGCCAGTCACCATCGCCTTCATCGGCCGAGCCCCTTCGCTGCCGCCCAGACCGCGAGCTTCTCGCGCTCGATCTTCGCGTTGTGCCGTTTGTCGACGGGGAACTCGCCGGGGAACACGTGGAAGTGAACGAGCGACTTCGTGGTGTCGAACTGCTTCGCGAGCGCGCGCACCTCGTCGAGCAGCACGGGCTCGGGCGAGCCGTAGTCCTTCTCGCGCTCCAGCAACACCACCGGCGTCTGCGCGCCCTTCGGCCCGACGCCGACCAGCGCCGAGCGTTTCACCGCGCGCACCTGGTTGATGACCTCTTCGACAGGCGTGGTGAACAAGGTGCCGTTCGCCGTCTCGACGCGGTGGCCCTTTCGTCCACACATCCACAGTCGGCCCTGCGGGTCGAGGTAGCCAACGTCGCCCATGCGGTGCACGACACGATCGCCGTCTTGAATCTTGGCCATCTTCGTCTGCTCCGCACGCGCCCAGTACTCGCGGGTCACCACCGGGCCTGCCACGGCGATCTCACCGATGGTGCCCTGGGGCACGAGCAACGAGTCGCTCCATGTCGCGATCGGCTCGTCCGAGATCTTGATCACCCGCAGCGTGATCTCGGGCGAGGGCTTGCCGACACACACGCCCTTGCCCTGCATGGCGTACTTCCCCGTGTCAGCCAGCACCTCGCGGCTGCCGATGCTCGCGATGGGCAGTGACTCGGTAGCTCCGAAGGGCGTGAAGATCTCGGCGCCGTCGTTCAGCACCTTCGACATGCGCTCGAGCACATCGACGCGAACCGGCGCTCCGGCCGAGAGCACGCGCTTCAGCGTCGGCAGCTTGACGCCGTTCGCTTCACCGTAGCGACCGAGGTTGTCGATGAGCGCGGGCGACCCGAACATCGACGTGCAGCCGTGCGCGGTGATCGCCTCGATCAGCTTCTTCGGCTCGGCCTTCGCGGGAAAGCGGAAGTCCATGTCGGGGAGCACGGCGGTCGTGCCCAGCGCAGGATCGAACAGCGCGAACAGCGGAAACGTCGGGAGATCGATCTCGCCCGGCTTGATTCCGTACGTGTCGCGGATCATTCGGACCTGCGAGTCGAAGATCTCGTGCGAGTAGACCGCGCCCTTCGGAATGCCGGTGGAGCCCGAAGTGAAGAGGATCGCCGCGGTCTCGCCCTTCGTCGGCTCGACCATCGGGTACGGCTCGTCTTTGCCGAGTGCCTTCACCTCGTCGAGCGAGTGGCCGCCCCAGAGCAACCGTCGCCCCACCGTCACGTTGGCCTTCACGGTGCGGAACGGCTTCGGGAACAGCAACCGTGCGACGTGCGCCGCCGGAATGCCGATGAACGCGTCGGCCTTCACTTCTTCGAGGCACGAGAGCAACGCCTTGCGGCCGATGCCGGGATCGATCGCGACCATCACCGCGCCGACCTTGAAGACGGCGAACACGAGCGGAAAGAACTCGAAGCTCGGCGGAGCCAGCACGACCGTTCGCGAGCCACGCGCGACGCCGATCGCCGCCAGCCCGTGCGCGATGCGATCGCTCATCGCGTCGAGCTCGCCGAACGTCATCGTGCGCCAACCGCCACGACCGTCAGGAGCGATGATCGCCGGCCGCTTCGGATCGAGCCGTGCCATCGCAGGCAGGTGGGAGGCGATGTTGGTGCTGACGGTCACGACGCCGCGCCCGGCAGCGGGTTCTTCGCGAAGAAGCCCTTCATCAGGCCGACGATCTCTTCGTGCGCGTCTTCGAGCACGTAGTGGCCCGCGTCTTCGAACACGTGCACCTCGGCTTCGGGCAGGCGCTTGCGCCACTCGGCGAGGAACGCGTCGTCGAACACGAAGTCCTTGCGGCCCCAGCAGATGAGCATCGGCACCGAGCGGAACTGGCCGAGCTTCTCCGAGACCTCCTGCACGATGGGCCAGCTGCGATCACCCGGCGCGAGCGGAATGTCTTCGACGAAGCGCTGCACGGCGATGCGGTTGGCCCACGAGTCGTATGGCGCGAGGTACGCCTGCTTCACGAGTGAGGTCATGCGACCCGGTCGCGTCGAGCAGAGCATGTTGGCGCCGCGCGAGAAGGCATTGAACGCGCGAACGGGCACGGGGAAGAACGGCGCATAGCGGACGACGCCGATCTGCCAGGGCAGCTTGCGCCCCTGCGGCAACCCAAAGCCCGCGGTGTTCAGCACCACGAAGCGCTTCACGAGCTCGGGGTTCTTCGTCGCCCAGGCCATGCCGATCATGCCGCCCCAGTCGTGCACCACGAGCGTCACGTTCTTCGTGATGCCAAGCGACTTGAGCAACGCGTCGAGATCAGAGACGCGGCGCTCGAGCACGTACGGGTACTGCTCGTCGCTCGGCTTGTCCGACAGCCCGCAGCCGACGTGATCCGGCACGATGACGCGGTATTGCTTCGAGAACGCGCTGACGAGGTGGCGCCAGTAGAAGCTCCACGTCGGGTTGCCGTGCAGCATGACGAGCGTCTCGCCCTGCCCCTCGTCGAGGTAGTGCATGCGCACGCCGTTGCCGGTGTCGAAGAAGCGGCCCTGC
>JAEUJR010000240.1 GCA_016793585.1 Archangium sp. | reverse complement strand
CCCGATTGCGTACGAACTGGAGTTGTCGGTGATGTGTACCGAATCAACACTACGCATCTCAACTGGCATGGCTGAGACTGTACGGTCGGCAACCGATTGAGCCGCATCGACAATAGGCAAGGCATGGAGTTCTTGCTTGTGGCCGCTGGGCGCGGTGGTTCCAGGCCAAATCGAGGCAATGATCAGTTCCGTGGCTGAAAACTGAGGGTTGGTCACATCTTGGGCGGGGTTCTGACGTGGGAAAAGACTCTCATACTCCTTCATGCTTCGGTTCCAGATGTAAACGGCGCGTGGCGATTGGCTGGTTCTTTCAACTGCGACCAAGTTCGCATCTGGGCTCAAACGAACTCTGCCGACCTCGTAGATGGAGCCCAAGAACTCCTGCTCAAGAACGGCGCCAGACGGGACAGAAACGACCTGTGTGAGGGCAATGTCCTGCCAATTCATGACAACGACCGCAGCTGTACGCGCGAGATTTGGCGATGCGAATACAATCGGGTACGGGAAAGCAATGAATTGAAGTTGGTTGCCCGTGCGGAACAGGATGCCGTTCTTCGTCCAGGCGATGAACCCGTCTCCATTGAGTTCGACCGACGGGCTCCGCTCCACCCCAAGAACATCCTTCCACAGTTGATGGCACTGGCCTCCATTGCACTCCCACAGAGTAGTCGATGCATCGATGTAGAGCTCAGAGCCAGGTGCATGGTCCACGAGGTTGTCAGCCGCGAACGCTATTGTGTCTGACTCGGTCGCAGGTCCAGCACACGAAATTCGGTATCGAGTTGCGGTCGGTTCGTTGGGCTGATGAATGAGCACGGAGTTAATCGTGCTGTCACCAGAGCCACTGAAGTGTGCAATGGGAATACTGGAGTTGATCTCAAGTTCGAAGTTGGTCTGTCCCGTTGGGTTGAGGAGTAGCGGCTGCTGAGCAAGGACAACTGCAACCAGTAATGCGTGCGTCATTGACGGCTCCTTGGTTGGTGTTGCATCAGCGATTGAGCGCTAGCTGGAAGAAATAGGACGAGTCAGAAACCAGGCCGGGACTGGACGAGTTGACGTTGATTGTGCTGGCGGCGGGCCCGATATCGATCCACGTCGTTGCGCTCGAACCCTGCGCGCGCACCCCTCCGCCCAAAGTTCCGTATCGGAATTCGACGTCTCCGTTCGCGAAGAGAACGAGCTGGACGTTGATGCTGCCCGCTGCGAGGAAGAACCCCCAGTTCTCCCAGGAAATAACCACATCGCCATTCATGTCCTGCCGATAGTAGGCATTTCCACCCGGGTTCGCCGTGCCGTCCAAGTCGTCCCAGAACGGAGCAACAACGAAGATCGGGGCGCTGCTCGACGGGGTGGATTTGTTAGAAAAAGTAACCGACGTTGCCAAGTAAGGCAGCACAGCCCCATTTGCGCCAATTGTTAGCACCGTGATGTCGGAGCCGAAGAGCTTGATCGGCCGTGCCAGTTGGATGACAGCGATGCCCTCGTCGTCATCTGGCGTCGTGCCATCAACAAAGTTCAATCGAGTTCCACTGCCTGCAAGAGACTGGAACTGCCTGCTGCTTGCGATTGGCGCCTCATATGGGAAGCATGACTGATTGGCTATGCCGGGGCTGCCTCGCTGGCCTCGCGTCCCGTAGGCTGGCCGGACGCTTGCGCAGATAAACCGCGTCGTCGCGCTCGCGTAGGTGACCCAGGGCGACCGCTGGTCCTCCAGTGCGTAGGACTGGCCCTGAAGGCCGTTGGGAAGGGTGGTGGTGGCACTCGGAAAACGGGCGTATTCGTTGCCAGCAATGCCAATCCGAACGATGGCGTCGGTTGCAGGCGGCACAAAGGTCGAAGGCATACGAACGTCAGCAACTCTGCGTGACTCAATACCGCCGTCTTGAAGCAGCAGCCCACCATCGGGTCCATCCGGGTCTCCGAGATCGTCAGCCTGTCCAATCAGGAGCTTCCCGAATGCTGGCAAGACGGAGCCGGGTGGAATCTGAAAGGTGGCGAGCCCACCGAAATCCAAATCCCAACCACCCAGGTCGATGCCAGCATCGCTATTGCTGCCCAATTCAATCCAGACGCCTGACGTCACGCTGGACGGGGGGCGATGATTGACCTCAGAAACGAAAAACTGACCCGGGGGGTAGCTCGCCTGTCCCTCTGCTTCGAGTTCTGCTCCGCCGATCACGGCACCGCCAGCGAACGGGGTGCTCTCGATGCGCAGCGGCGCAGGAACCGGCTGGCTGCCGAAGAGCCGATACACGTCACCAGTGGCGACCGCGGCCGTCGGGCCGGTCTCGTCGGTCTCGGAGTTGTTCACCACGCCTGCCGTGCCGCGGCCCTGCACCTTGAAGAAGTCGCGGTACGCGAAGACGACCTTGCCGTTGGAGTACAGCTGCGCCTGGAAGGTCAGGCGAGCATCGATCGGCCCGTTCGTCGGGCGAACGTTCGTCCACTGCACGATGAGGCGGCGGGCGTCGGCGACGCCGTCGACTTGCCAGTGCACCTGGTTGCTCGCGGTGATCAGGTTGTTCCAGTAGGGCGCGATCGACAGCGGCTCGAGCGCCGAGCCGAGCTGCGCGTCGTTGTCGGGCCGGCCAGGCACCGCGGTGCTCGACGTCGACAGGGTGAACCAGCCGAAGCGCGAGATGTTGAGCCGGGTGCGGCTGAAGCGAGTCCCGAAGAGCGTGGCCTCGAAGGCGACCGGCAGCAGCAGGTTGGTGGCGTTGTCGGCGGCCGCGAAGGCCACGGGCGTACCGGTTCGGCGAATGTCGACGAAGGCCTCGCCAGCGGGGTTCTTCTCGACGTTCTTGAAGCCGACGACCGCCGTCGTCACGCCCAGCGTGGTGCCGGTGACGGTGGTCGGGGCTCGAATGGGCAGCTGCCGCGAGAAGGTGAAGGCCGCTCCGGCGCCGACGTCGACGTCGACGGTGCGCACGACAGGAGCGGCGCCCGTGCCATTGTCAGCCTCGAGGCGGTAGGTGATGCGGGTGAGGCCCGGGCGGGAGTTCGGCAGCACCACGAGCGAGCCCGAGTCCACGTTGCCGGTGAACTGACGGTAGAAGCCCGCGCCCGTGTTGCTGGTGATGCGCACCGAGCGCGCGTTGGTGACGCTCCACTCGAGGGTGACGGGCTCTCCGGCCGCGGCGATCGACGCCTTGTCGGCCCGGAAGAAGTTGTACGCGATGGGGCCGACGCCCTGAATGGTGCGGCTCTCTCGGGCCTCGGCGCCGCGGCGGTTGCGCACGATGAAGTCGACGCGCGTGCTCTGCGTCGGCGCGCTCAGCGTGTACGAGCCGTTCGCGACCTCGGCGGCGCTCTGCGCGAGGTAGGCGCGCTGGCCGTCGACGATCAGCTCTGCCGACTCGCCGCCGAGCGTGCTCCACGTGATGGTGAAGGTGCTCCCCGTCAGCGCGTAAGCGGGGGCATTGAACGAGGTCACCTGCACGCCGCCTCCGACTGGAACCTCGATGGCGCGCGAGGTGGTGGTGGTGCCGTCGGTCGCCTCGAGCACGTAGGTCAGCACCGCGTCAGCGGGGAGCGCGGTCGGCACGGTGTCGGTGAAGGAGCCGCTCGCCTCCTGGCCAGCGGGCACCATCAGCGGCGTGGCGAGGCCGACGCGACGCAGGGTGATCGACGTGGCCGAGGCGGTGCGCCAGCTCAACGCCACCGGCTCGCCGGCGCCCGGCAGGGTGCTGCCTGCGCTGAACGAGACGATGGTGGGGGCCACGGTGACGCTGGTCGTGCTCACCACGGCGTCGGCGGTCAGTTGATAGGTCGTCGACTTCGACGGTGTGACGCGAATCGAGCCCGACTCGAGCTGCGTGCCGATGTCGATGCGGGCGCCGTTGAGCTCGGTGAGGGTGACGGCCTTCGCGCCTGGCGCGTTCCACACCAGGGTGGTGGCAGCGCCGGCCTCGACCGTCGAAGGCACGGCGCTGAACAACACCGAGCGGGCGCGGCGCTGCACCGTGACCGACGACGCCTTGCTGTCGCTGCCTCCGGCTCCCTGGGCCGTCATGAGGAACACGGTGTCGCCCTCGACGGCCACGGTCAGCCGGCCTTCGGCGCGGTTCTGGCCGAGGTCGAGCGGGCCCTTGCCGACCTGCTCGATGGTGACGTCAGCGGCGTTGCTGGTTCCCCACTCGAGCACCACTTCTCCGGGGGCGGTCAGCACGGCCGGCTGAATCGCGAACGAGGTGATGGTGGCGGGCGGAGGCGCGGGCAGCGGCGCCTGCGGCCGAACGGGGCAGGCGAGCGCGAACAGCGCGGCCGACACGATGAGAAGCTTGGTAGCGCGGGTCGTCATTGACGTGGTCCTCACGGAATCCGGGTGAAGCGAAGGGCCATGTTCGAGGTGATGGCAGGCACGTTCACGCTTGAGACGAGCGCACGCGCCGGGGCCGCCTCGGGCGCCTCGAGCCACACGGTGGCTGAGTTCCCGTTGGCGCGGTTCGACGAGGAGCCGCTGGTCATCGCGGCGTAGTGGTACTCGATGTCACCGGTGTCGAAGAGCTTCACCTCGAAGCTCATCTCGTCGTTGTTGGTGTACGTCTCGACTTTGTTCCACTGCACGATCCAGTGGGCGCGCGGCTCGTTCGGGTCTTCGTTCGCGGCGATGCGCTGAGAGAAGAGGTTCGAGCCCGTTCGCGCCGAGAGGAAGCGCAGGTCGTCCCAGAAGATCGCCATCACGCCGCCGACGTCGGGCGCGGTGGAGTTGGGCGAGACCTTGTTGGTGAGGTTCGAGTCACCCGAGTACGACTTCGGCACCATCCACCCATTCGACGACGCGGTGATGGTGTTGGTCGACACGCCGAAGGCGGTGACGGGCGCTGCAGACACGTCGATGGTGCCGACGGAGTCGTCGAGGCTCGAGAGCGGCACCACGCGGCCCGTGCCCGAGATGTCCTTGAAGCGCACGGGAATCGTCGACATCAGGTAGCCGATACACGACCCGTTGCCCGAGGCGCCCGGCGTGCCGCGCTGGCTGGGCGAGAGGTTGCCGAAGGTCTGGCTCGGGCGCGAGCTGCACAGGCCCGACGAGAAGGGCGTGGTCGACGTGGCGTCTCGCAGCACGAACGGGCCCTGGTCGACGGTGAGCGAGATGCCCTGCGTGCCGGCCGGGTAGACCAGGCGGTTCGAGAAGCCCTGGGCGTTCGAGAGGGTGACCGAGGAGCCCGTCGGCACCAGCGAGAAGCCGGCCGTGCCCACCACGTTCGAGGGCAGACCGTCGTTGAGGAGCGGGTCTGCCGTCTGCCCGACGACGAGGTAGCCACGCGGGGCGATCGTGTTGCCCGACGCCAGCGTCGAGAGCACACCGCCGTCAGCGCCGGTCACCTGCCAGCCGCCGACGTCGATGGTCGCGTTCGAGAAGTTGGCGAGCTCGATCCACTGGCCCTGCGGAACGGCAGGGTTCGGCCGGTGCATGATCTCGCTCACGAAGATGTCGGTGGGCTTGACGATCTGATCGTACCCAAGGCGTAGCCCTCCGGTGCCGATGGTGACGAGCCCCGCACCGGGCGCCGCGAGGGTCGAGACGACCGCCGGCGAGGTGGCTTCACCCGCGAACGACAGGGCCGAGCCCGCCGTGGGGAAACCGGAGCTGGTGCCGCCATCTGCGCCGGTCGATTGAAACGCGTGCGCGTAGCCAAGCCCCGGAGGGCCCTGGTAGCCGATGGAGAGCGCGGCGGGCGCAGTGGTGGTGACGGTCTGGTATTCGAACGTCACGGCACCGGCCTGGTGAATGCGCGCCTGGAAGGTGAGCCGCGACGCCGCCTGGCCCCGCACGCGCACGTCAGTCCATTGCACGACCAGCTCGCGGAGCGGCGCGGTGCCGGTGACCTGCCACCAGATGCTGCCGGTGGGGCCCAGCTCGAGATCGGCCCACAACGGCGCGACGAAGTCTTCGGGCACCGTGGCGGTCGCCGCGTTGGGAATGGTCGCGACGGTGGCGCGCGCGTTGGTGATGGCGGCGCTCGAGAACTGGAGGAAGCCGTTGGTCGACACCCAGACCGTGTTCTCGACGCGACGGCCTCCGAGGAAGGTCTCGAAGTTCACGGGCGTGAAGCTGACGACCGCGTCGTTGGCGTTGGCCGGCAGCTCGACCTTCGTGCCGGTCGTCGAGATGTCGACGAAGCCGGTCGAGGCCGCCTTGACGGTCGCCGACGGGGTGCCGAACCCGATGAGCTTCGCGCCAGCGCCGCCCACGGCCCACGCGAGCTGCGCGGAGTTCTGCGACTGGTAGACGGTGCCACCATCAGCAGAGACGAGCGTCGCGGGCCCGGTGACGGTGACGGTGGCCGAGGCGGTGACCTGCGGCTCGAGCGTGTTGGTGGCGCGCAGTTCGTACCGGCTGTTGGCGCGGTTCGGGTACACGGTGATGGTGCCACCTGCGGCCCCGGGGCCTTCGACCGCGCCGACCGTCGTCTCGTCGTTCTCGACGATGCGGGTGCGCGCGGCGCCGGGGGCAGTCCACGTCAGGGTGACGGGTGCTCCACCGGCCGCGATGGTCGTCGGCATGGCCGTCAGCGTCGGGGTGCCGACGTCGGTGACGGTGGTGACGCGGAAGTTCTTCGTCGCGGTGGCGCCGCTGGGCGTCGAGATGGCCGCGAGCGTGAAGTCAGTGGCCGTCGGCGGCGCGGGAATCGAGACGCTGCCCATTGCCACGCTGATGCCATCGGGCGTGCGGTAGACGATCTGTTGACCGGCGCGAACCTCGCCGCGGTCGGCGCCGACGGTGGTCCACGCCACGGTGAAGCGCAGGTTCTCTTTGACGAACTCGGGCGCGGTCACGGTCAGCACCTGCGGCGCCGAGCCGAAGTAGACGGTGACGACCTTCGACTCCACCGGCCCGCGACCTTCGACCTCGAGCACGTAGTTGATGGCCGAACCGTCGATCTGCGCGCCGAGCTGATCCATCACCGAGCCCATGCTCATCTCAGCGGCGTCGGTGGTCTCTTTGAGCACGCCGCGGCCCGGGCTGCTCAGGCGCACCTTCGAGGCGTTCTGCGTCTTCCACGAGAGCGCGAGGGTGTCGCCCTCTTTGACCTGGCTCTGCGAGCTCTTGAACTCGGTGATGCCCTGACCGCGAACGAGCACGACGTTTCTCGTCACGCCGTCGGCCGTGAGCACGTAGGTCGTCTCGGTCGCGGTCGGGTCGACCTCGATGCTGCCCGAGGTCTTCTGGCCCTTGAGATCGATGGGTTGGCCACCCATGGGCGCGATCTGCACCTGCTGGGCGTTGGGAGCGTTCCAGACGAGCAGGCCCTTCTCTCCGGGGCGCACGACGGGCGGGTAGGCGGTGAAGACGATGGCGGCGGCCTGTACGCCCTCGACGTTCACGCTGGCGATCGACGTGACGCGAACGCCGCGGCTGTTCTTCGCCGACACCACGAAGACGGTCGGCTGGGTGACGACGACCTGCACGTCACCCGTCGCGCGGTCAGCCACACCGGGAATCGCGCCGCGGTTCAAGTCGACGACCTCGATGGTCGTCGCGTTGGCGGTCTCCCACTTGAGCGTCGTGGTGCCGCCACGCAGAACGGTGGCGGGGCTGGCGGTGAACGAGACGATGCGGGGCGCCTCGGGCAGCGGGTCGGGTGGGGGCGCGACGGGGCAGCCAGTCAGCGCGGTGAGCGCGAGTGCCGAGGCGATGAGGTGACGAACGTTCATGGCGTGGTCCCCAGGAGGCGGCGGGGCGTGAAGCGGAAGGCCGTGTTGGGTTGAACGGTGGGCTCGTTGACGCTGATGGCCAGCGCTGCAGTCCCGTCAGGATTCTCGATCCATCGTGTGGCCCCAACACCCAGTGTCGACGCTGCAGTTCCCGACAACTGCCCGTAGTGGAACTCAACCACCCCACTTGGGAAGAGCTTCACCTGAAAAGTGAGGGAGTTCGCGGCTACGAAAACCTCCACATCCTTCCATTCGATGATTGTGACTCTGGGGTTTGTTGTGGCGAACACCCCTGAGCCCGCTCTGGATGTGGGAAGCGCACGAAGGTCGTCCCAGAAAGGCGCAATCGACGGAATCGGCTGGCTTGCAGCAGGCAGTGCCTTGTTGGAATAGAGATCATTGGTAGTGACCGCCATCAGGCCCGGAACAATCCAACCATTTGAACCTACGGTCACCTGATTCACTGAGTTGCCGAAGTAAGGGAAGGGTGTTGCAAGTGTGACAGAGCCGATTCCCTCGTCGTCACCATTGGTCCAAGTGCCGTAGGGACTCAGCATCAGGGGGGGGGAGAGGGTCGAGATGTCCTCGAAGGCTAGGGGAATCTCGGTGAGCACGTACTCGAAGCACTCTTCGTTTGGCGCGCCGGGCGTACCGATCTGCGCGAGGGGGCCGAACGTCTTGGTGCGAACGCACGAGAAGACCTGACCCGAGCGAACGAGCACCTTCTCGGGCGTCTGCACGCTGGCCCCGGGCTCGACGCCGCCATCGGGCGCGATGCCGCCGTCAGGAAGCTTCGAGTTGGTGCCACCCCAGGCGAGGCGGGAGATCACGAGCGTGCCGCCGTCGGCGAGCGGCGTCGGCAGCACGAGCCGCACCGCGTCTGGCGTGGCGAGAGGCACGCTGCCGCTCGTCCACTCGAGGCGAACGCCAGCGTCACCGTTGAGCGTCGAGTCGCTCGACTGCCCGAGCACGAAGAAGCCGTTCGACGAGACGACCGTGTCGGCCGGCAGCACGAACGGGTTCATGGCGCCCGAGGTCGACTCGAGGCGAAGGCCGGCGATGTCCTGGTCGTCGGGGCCCGGGTTGTTGAGCTCGACCCACTGGCCCTGCGCGATGCTCGCGAGCGGAGCCGGCATCGCCTCGCTGATGATCAGATCGTTGGGGCCGAACGCGCGGGCCTTGCCGTAGACGGGAATACGCTCGGTCGGCGTCTCGACCACGAAGCCGAGCACCGACGGGCCGCGCACGCGCAGCTGGCGCTGGCCGGCGCTCTCGAGGTTGCCCGAGAACCACACGCGCTCGGTGTCGACGGCGAGCTCGGCCGAGGTGCTGGAGTTGTACGAGACGAGGCCCTGGTAGGCATCGACGGCGTCGACTGCGCCGATGGTGGCGTCGGTGCCGTCGGCGCCCGCGCCGTCGAGCGTCTTCCACGTGAAGATGAACTTGCCGGTCTCGAACAGCTGCACCTGGAAGGTGAGCTCGCTGCCGGGCACGCCCACGCGCTTCAGCTTGTGCCACGAGATGGTCAGGCGGCGCGGCGAGGTGACCTCGTCGACGTTCCACAGCACCTTGCCATCGACGCCAAGCTCGAGATCGTCCCAGAAGGGCGCGAGCAGCGGCGGGCCCGCGTAGCCGACGTCGCTCAGGTCGGCGTTGGTGGGCAGCGCGTCAGCGCGACCGCCGAGGGCGACGAAGCCGTTGGTCGAGACCGTGAGCTGCTTGGCCTGGCGGGTGACGAAGGGGAACACGAAGCCATTGGGCAGGGTGATGGTGGCCGTGCCGTCGTCGCGGTTGGTGAAGAAGAGCTGCCGCGCGGTGGGCGCCATCGTCAGATCGTCGAAGGCGTTCGGGTTCATCGCGACCGCAGGCGGCGGGTTGATGAGGCCTGGCATGTCGGTGGGCTGAATCACGCCGACGTCCCACGTCATGGTGGTGAGCTCACCTCGAGCGAGCAGCTCGGGACTGACGGTGAAGGCGACGGGCGCGCCGACGTCGATGGTGCGCTCCTCGCTGACGAAGTCGCCGGCCGCGTTCCACGCCTCGAACACGTAGGTGCTCTTGATGGGCACGGTGAACTGGGTGGTGCCGTTGGCGACGCTGTTCACGCCGTCTTCGCGGAAGAACGCGGGGCCGTTCTTGAGCCGCAGCAGCACGAAGGCGGCGTCGGCCGTCGTCCAGGTGACGGTGATGCGCATCGACGCGGTGGCCGTCGCCATCGGCGCCATGAAGCTCACGATGCGTGGCGGCGGCACGACCTTGACGGTCTTGGTCGACGAGACCTGTAGCCCGTTGAAGTCGAACGCGGCCAGGGTGAACGTCGTCTCGGCCGAGAAGGTACCGAGCTGGAAGCTGCCGGTGGTGTTGACGCCGGCGAGCGGGCTGTAGACGGGCAGGCCGTTGGCGAGCAGCTGAACACGGGCGGCGCCGGTGGTGCGCCACGAGAGGCGGAGCGGTCGGCCGCGGGTGCCGAACGCCGGCGCCTCGAACACGTCGATCAGCGGGCCCTGACCCACGCGCGCGTCGACCGAACGCTGAACCTGCTGCGCGGGGGTGATGGTCTTCGCGGTGACCGTGAAGCGCAGCGGGAAGCCATCACGCACGATGGGAACGGTCGGGAGCGCGCTGCCAGCGTCGGTCACGCCACCATCGGAAGTGCCTGCGTCGGCGTCGACCACTCCAGCGTCGACGACTCCGGCATCGGCAAAGAAGCTCGGCACGATGAAGTCGGCGGTGCCCATCGCGACGTCGGTGCTGGTCGAGACGAGCTGACCGAACGTCGCCTCCTCGACGACGACCTGTTCGGCGCCTGCCGTCTTCCAGGTGAGGGTGATCTTGTCGCCGGGTTTGGCTGCAGGCGGCGTGGCGGTGAACGACTCGACGACGGGCACCACGGTGACGGTGGCGCTCTGCGTCGACTGCGAGCCATCGGTGCGCTCGCCCGTCAGGGTGTACGTCGTGGTCTTCATCGGCGAATCGGTGACGGCGCCGCTCTCCATCGTCGAGAGCATCTGAGCCCCCGCGGTGAGGCGAACGTTGCGACCTCCCGCAGCCGACCAGATCAGATCGACGCGCTGGCCAGGCCGAATCTGCTGCGGCACCACCACGAGGAAGACCGACTGCAGGCCCTCGTCGACGGCGACCTGGACGAAGGCCGAGTCGCGGCCACCTTCACCCTGCGCCCGCAGCACATAGAACGAGGTGCGCTCGGGGCTCGCCTTTGCGCTGCCCGTCTGCGCGAGCTCGTCGAAGTTCATCATCACCGTGGCGCCGCTCTGATCGACCAGCTCGACGCTCGTCGCGCGCTGCACGGTGAAGTTGAACGTCACCATCTCGCCGCGGCGAATCGCCTGCTTGTCGACGGTGAAAGACGTGATGGCCGGCGGCTCCGGCGGGGGCTTGGGCTTCTCGGGCGTGCTGCACGCCACGGAAACGACCAGGGCCAGGACGACCCCAAGACGGAGCTTCATGTCGCGCCTCGTTTGAGCAGTTGAAGAGGGGCCTGTGAGAACGGCAACCCCTCGTGACGAATTGAGAATTCGGTTCTGTCGGCCCTTGCGTCTAGCGATGGGGCCCCTCACCCGTCAACCCAGATTACTGCCCTCATTCACGGTCAGTGTCAGTGGATGTAGGGGTTAGAAGAGCAGGCCGATGCCGGCGCCGAAGTAGGTGTCGTGCATGTACCCGCGAAGGTACCGGGTGATCTCGACGCGCCACGTGATGCGAATGGTCTCGTCTTCGGTAACGGCGGGGCGGCCGCGCAGACCAATGCCGTACTGGAAGAGAAAGCGGGCGCCCTGCAGCTGCACCTCGGTGGTGTCGATGCGAATGCCGGTGAAGGCGGCGTTCACGCCGATGCCGAGCTGGGCGTAGGCGCCGAGGGTCTTCGAGAAGGCCCAGACGATCGCGGGCGCGAGGCTGAAGTCGTGCTGGCTGGCCCAGCTGGCGACCTGCGCCGTGCCGTCGGTGGTGACGGCGAAGCGCCACTGGACGTCGGCGAAGAACATCTCGCGCAGGTACTCATCAGAGAACAGGCGGCCGAACTCCCAGGTGAAGCGCACGCCGAACGAGAAGCGCGGGTCGACTCCGCCGCGGCTGGCGTCGAGCAGCATGAGGCCGGCGTTGAGCTCTCCGCCGATGCCGTAGTTCGGGTCGTCGGTCGAGGCGAGGCGCTCGTCACGCTCGGCGGCGTCTTCGTCTTCTTCACGAAGGCGCTCGCTCTTGCGGCTCTTCTTCGGCTTCACCGGCTCTTCGGTGGCGCCCTCGTCGTCGTAGGGAATCGGCGCGTCGTCCTTCTGCGCGAGGGCGGGCAGGGCGAGCAACAGCAGGGCGAGCGTGAGTCGTTGCATGGGCGCGGTCATCACGGCAGCGGAGGCAGCACGGCGCAGGGGGTGGTCGCGCGGCGGGTGGTGCCCGGGCAGCTGGGCATCTTGTCGGCGCAGTCGGGGCGGGCGCACTGCAGCTGCAGCCGGGCGATGGCCTCACCGCAGAAGGCGGTGCGCAGCGGAATGTCGGGAATGTGGCTGGCGATCGCCTCGGCGACGACCTCGGGGGTGAAGGCCATCGGGTTGTTCACGTTGCGGTTGATGATCTGGTTCAGGCCCGGCGTGCCGGCCTTGTCGTCGTCGTAGGCGGCCAGCAGCGCGACCTGCAGCGACTTCACCTTCTGCAGCCCGCCCGTCTTCGAGCCCGCCTGGTACAGCGTGACGGCCCACAGGTTGCCATAGAGGTACAGCTCGCGGCCGCGCACCCACTGATCCTGGCTGAACGACTTGAGAGCCGAGCGCAGGCCCTCGTCCATGCAGGCGTCGGGGCGGCTCACGTCGCGTTGGTGGGCGTAGTCCTGGTCGGCGATCGACGGCGCGAGAATGTCGGGGCGGCAACCCGAGAGCGCGCGGCAGCTGACGCCGAACCCGTGGAAGTCGGCGAGGCCTTCGTCGAGCGACTTGAGCAGGTTGAAGGCTTCACCGCTCCAGGTGCGCAGCGGCGCTGGCACGCCCTCGTCGTTGTACACGCGCTTGCCCCAGACCTTGTGGGCGACCTCGTGGCCGACGATGCCGAGGTTCATCGCCATGGGCACCTTGTTCTCTTTCGAGAAGGGCGCGATGGCGAAGGCTTTGACGAACGAGAGGTACAGCGCGTTGTCGGTGATCGGCGTCTCGGAGTTGATGCGCAGCTCGGGCCAGTACATCACCTTCATCTTGTTGAGCTCGTCGGGCGTCTTGGTGGGCTGCTGGGAGGCGAGCAGATCCTGGAAGTAGAGGTAGGCGTTCTCGAAGTTCCAGTACGTGGTGACCATGTTCCACGTGTGGAAGTCGGCGGGCCAGTAGACGCCGGAGCGCTCGAGGTAGTTGCCGCGAACGTCGGTGCCCTTGTCCTTCACGATGACTTCGTAGCGCTGCTCGTCGGTGAGGTTCTCGATGCCGCCGCGCTGGAGCGGATCGTTCGGGTCGACGGTGAGCCGGTTCGCGCCGACGAGCTCGGCGACGCTGCCCTTGAGGGTGGCGAGGTTGCTCAGGGTTTGAATCGAGACCTCGCGGGTCTCGTAGCTGCCGGTCTCGACGGGGACGATGGCCATCACGCGCACGGGCAGCGGCGGCGTGGGGCCGCACGAGACGGCCACGGAGCAGAGGGCGAGCAGAAGCACACGCATGGGCGCGCAGCCTAGTACGGAGGTGCCGCCCTGCGGTCTGCGATCAGTGCTTCACGGCGGGGGCAGGGCGGCGGTGCAGGTCGTCGCGAGCTGCGAGGCCGTCACCCGCACGATGCCGTCGGGCGGCGAGCGGATTCCACCGACGGGGAAGCGCAGGTCACGGCTGCGGAAGTGGGCGACCAGCGGCTGCGAGCCCGGCGAGTCATCGGCGCGGAACGAGGCCGTGAGGAGCAGGTCGTTGAGGCCGGGCAGGCGCTGGGCCGCCGGCGCCATCGGGTCGGGGTTCGCCAGCGTGTTGGCGAGCAGCACGTTGTCGATGCGCACGGCCCAGCACTGCTGGCCCTGCTCGTTCATGCCGAGCGCGGTGAACTCGGTGCGGTAGGCGCCGCGGGTCGACAGCGCGCTGTCACTGACGGCCGGGTCGGTGTGGCGCTGCAGCTCGAGCAGATGCGTCACGCCGTCGTTGTCGGGGTCGAAGTCGAGGTCGTTCGACGCGGGGTTGGTGCCGAGCTGGTGCTCGATGGGGTCGGCGATGCCGTCGCGATCGGTGTCGAAGGCGCGCGCATTGGTGCCGAGCAGCTGCTCATCGCAGTCGAGCAGGCCATCACAGTCGGCGTCGGCGTGCAGGGCTTCGGGCGGGCAACCGGTGTCGGCGACCGTGGGCCGAACGGGAGCGCCGTGGGCGCGCATCTCGACCTCGACGCCGTCAGAGAAGCCGTCACCGTCGCTGTCGACGACCCAGGGGCTGGTGCGCTCCCGAAGCTCGTCGGCGTCGAGCAGGCCGTCGCTGTCGGAGTCGGCGCGATCTTCTGGGCTGCCGGCCGGAGACGAGAGGTTCGAGGCCACGACGGTCGTGAGCGAATACCCGCGGCGCACGCGGCCGAGATCGTAGTTGAGGAAGTTGATCGGCTCGTCGTTGCGGAAGTCGCGGAACGTGCCTCCGCCATAGCGCGCCATGATCTGCAGCCGCTCGATGTTCTGGTTGATGATCAGCAACGGGCACGAGTCAGACGGCAGATCACGAATGCGGCAGTCAGCCTGCGCAGGCGGTGGCGGCGCAGGCTGGTTGCACTTCGACGAGTCGATGGGCTGCGTCGGGCGGAAGACGTGCACCGTGTGGAACTGCACGTCGTCGGCGGCCTCCCGAAGGCGGCGAAGCTGCTTCAACAAGTTGGGGGGATCTCCGTCGCAGAGCAGCACGTTGTCCTGGTTCACGGTGGGGTGGCCGTCGGTGAGGAAGATGACGGAGTAGCGCGCCGGCGCCCGGCCCCGACCCTTGAAGATGTCGGTGTTGATCAGCTGGTACAGCTGCGAGATCGGCTTCTCGAAGTCGGTCGCTCCGCGCTGCGTGGTGTTGGTGCCCGACCGCACGATCTTCTGATGAAGAATGTCGAGATCGCCCTGATCGTAGTCGATGACCTTCTCGAACTCGTTCAGGCCGCTCTTGGTGAGCCACGCCGTCGTCGTGTCGGCGAAGACCATCACCGAGAACTCGACCTCGCGCTCGGCCGGCAACGAGCGCAGCAGCTCGACCACCGCCGCGGCCCGGCTGTTGTCGGGGTCGCTGATGGCCATCGACTGCGAGGCGTCCATCGCGATGACGATCTTGATGGGCCGGTTGCCCTCGAGCGGCGTGGGCGCGCAGACGTCGGCCCGAATCGACACCGAGCGATCGACGGGAATGTCGAGGTCTCGTCGCTCGTCGTGCAGGTACGTGTCGGTGCAGGCTGAGAAGGCGAGCAGCACGAGCGGCAGGCGGCGGGTCGTCATGTGGCGGGCTCCCTGGGCTGCGGTGACGCGTCAGCGTATCGCCAGCACTCTCTGGCTGTACACGCCAGCCGGCTGACGACGCTCAATCGCGATGTGGGCGAAGGCAGGAAACGAGCGGTCACGCCGTCGTTGATGGGGCCTTTCCCGTCCTCTACGGTGCTTCGCGTTTCTGGCAGCTCACTCATCACAGGAAGAGCCACTCGACATGTCGCCCCAGTTCATCTCGAAGGTGAAGCGCACCCACTCCTGCGGCGCCCTGCGCGCCTCGGACATCGGCAAAGACGTCGTGCTGTTCGGCTGGGTGAACAACCGTCGCGATCACGGCGATCTCATCTTCATCGACCTGCGCGACCGCGAGGGGCTCACGCAGATCAAGTTCGCGCCGTCGATCGCCGAGGAGGCGCACGATCTCGCCGAGCAGCTGCGGCCCGAGTGGGTGATTGGCGTCTCGGGCAAGGTGCACTCGCGCGGCACCCAGTTCTCGAAGAAGGAGAACAAAGAGGTCTCGGCGGCGAACCCGAACCTCGCGACGGGTGAGATCGAGGTCTACGTGACCGCGATCGAGGTCTTCAACAGGTCCGAGACGCCGCCGTTCGAGATCAGCGAGCACATCAGCGCGAACGACGAGCTGCGCCTGCAGCACCGGTACCTCGACCTGCGCCGGCCGCCGCTGCAGAAGGCGCTCATCACCCGCGCGAAGATGAACGCGGCCACGCGCAGCTACTTCGTCGACAACGGCTTCCTCGAGCTCGAGACGCCCTTCATGGGCCGCTACACGCCGGGCGGTGCGCGCAACTTCCTCGTTCCGTCGCGTCTCAACGCCGGCAAGTTCTACGCGCTCGCCGAGTCACCGCAGCTCTACAAGCAGCTCTTCATGGTGGCGGGCTTCGAGCGCTACTTCCAGATCGTGAAGTGCTTCCGCGACGAAGATCTGCGCCTCGATCGCCAGCCTGAGTTCACGCAGATCGACGTCGAGATGAGCTTCGTCGCGCAAGACGACATCTTCGGCATCATCGAAGGCCTGCTGAAGCGCCTGTGGAAAGAGGTGCACGGCCTCGACATTCCCACGCCGTTCCCGCGGCTGAACTTCGACGAGTCGATGGAGAAGTACGGCAACGACAAGCCCGACCTTCGCTTCGGCATGGCGCACGTCACGCTGAACAAGGTGATCGAGAAGTTCGGCGCCGAGGGCGGCGTCGCGCCGATGTGGGAGACGCTCCAGCAGAAGGGTGGCCTCATCAAGGCCTTCGTCGTCTCGCCCGTGCAGCCCGGCCAACACGATCAGTCGGTGGTGAAGGCGAAGGAAGAGGCGTTTCGGCGCGCGAACCCGAACCCGACCGCCAAGGTGCCGCCGCCTCCGCACGAGCTCACCCGCAAGGACATCGAAGAGACCGAGGCCTACGTCATGGGCATGGGCGCCAAGGGCCTCGCGCGCGCGAAGATCGCCGAGAACGGAGACTGGACCCAGGCGCCGCTCTTCAAGAACGCGAAGCCCGAGCTCAAGCAGGCCATTCTCGACGCGACCGGAGCCAAGCCGGGCGACCTGATCCTCTTCCAGTTCGGGCCCGAGGCGAAGGTGCACACGGTGATGGCGAACCTGCGCGTGTACCTCGCGAAGAAGCTCTGGCTGATTCCCGAGTACGGCTCGGGCGGCAAGTGGAACTTCCTGTGGGTCGTGAAC
>JAEUJR010001027.1 GCA_016793585.1 Archangium sp. | reverse complement strand
CACCCGCACGCGCTCGCTGAAGCCGTCGGCGCCCTTCACCGTCGCCGTCTGGCCCTGGTCGTAGTTCGCCCACAACACGCCCACCGTGATGCGGCTCTGCTTGAAGACGGCGATGTCGAGGCCGACGTGCGCGGTGACGATGAGCTCGGAGATTGGCGCGATGGGACCGACCGACGCGCCGTCGACGTTCAGGTTTCCCTGGCCGCCGGTGATGAAGAGGTTGGCTTCGCCGCGAAGCCGAAACGTGTCTCCGAAGGCGTGGTCGTACGCGCCACCCGCGCGCGCGCAGACGCCGGTGAGCGGAGCCGCCAGCAGAATGTCGAGCGGCGCGACGAACGAGTTGAGCTGCGTGGCGCTGTTGGGGCCGAGCGGCACGCGGAAGGCGGCGTCGGTGCGCACCGTCCACACGTCGTGGTCGAAGACGTTGCCCGAGAGCAGCACGCCCACGCGGGGAATCAGCATCCACCCGATGTCGTTCTTGCTCGTCGCCCAGGTGGGAAAGAAGAAGCCCTTCATCAACCGCATGCCGAAGGTGGGCAGCGACAAGCCGGCCTCGGCGGTGAGACGCAGCGGGCCTCCGATGAGGCGGAAGCGCGCGTTCACGTTCGGCGCGACGAAGAACACGAGCGGGTTCGCCTCGAGCTCGACGCCGTCGAGAATCGCGATGCGCAGCGGGTTGAAGAGGCCGACGCTGTAGTCGCCCTGTTTGCCGACGTCGGCGGTGTCACGTGCCGGGCGTGGTGCGGCGAGGGCCAGCGACGAGACGAGCGAGACGACGAGCGCGGTCTTCATCGGAGCTCCCACGTGCCGACGACGGGTGCATGGTCAGAGAGCCGAATCGCGTCTTGCGTGATGCCCATGCGGCCCGCCTCCTGAATGACGTCGGTGTCTCGCCAGGTGTCGGTCTTGCGAATGAAGAGATAGTCGAGCGTGCGGTTCCACGTGCCGCTGACGCCTTCGTCGTTCTTGCCGTCGGGGCCGAGCACCGAGTGCGTGAAGTACCGGCGCTGGTTCGCCTCTCCGACGCCGTAACGCGAGAGCGGAATGGAGGGCGTGAAGTCGTCGTAGAACGGCTTCATCACGCTCGGCGTGTACGGCGGCTGCGCGAACGAGGTGCCCTTCGACGACGCGCGTTCGTCGAGGAACTCGGTGAGCCGCAGCTTGCCTTCACACGACTCGGGCGTTCCCGCGTCGGCGCGCTCGTCGCAGACCGGCGGCAGCTCGTTGAAGTCGCCGCCCATCATGAACGGCATCGTCTCGGCCTTCGCGAGGTCGTAGAGCTGTTTGATCTGCACCTGCTTGGTGCCGTCCTGGTCGTACGCCTCGGTGTGCACGCCGTAGATGGCGACGGTACGGCCGCTGCCCAGGTCGACCTCGGCGCGTGCGATGCCGCGCTTCAGATAGAAGGTCGCGGTGAGCGGGTCCTGGTCGGTGCGGTCCTTCTGGCGAATGCGCTCGGCCTTCACGATGGGGTAGCGGCTGTGAATCGCGTTGCCGAGGTTGATGCGGCCGACGCCCTCGCTGGGCACGTAGCGCGAGTCCCACGTGGCGGCGAAGGTGGCGTACTTGAGGTTCGTGTTCTCGAGCAGGTACTGCACCATGTCGACGTAGGCGCTGCGCTTCGAGCCCACCTCGATCTCCTCGGTGATGAGCACGTCGGGGTCGTATTCCCGAATGAGCGCGGCGATCTTCGAGAGGCAGTCGTTCACCTCGGTCGACGAGAGCTGCACGCGGTCGCCCCAGAAGTCGAACCAGAAGTCGACGCGGCAGGCGCCGTACTTCACGTTCCACGCCATCACCTTGAGCGCGGTGGGGTTCTGCAGCGGAGCGGGGTGCTCGGCCTTCGCCTTGAAGCGCGGCACTTCTTCCCGCGTGTAGTTCATCGGGTCGGCGACCCATTCACAGGCGGCGAACGACGCCGCGACGACGAAGACGGCAGCTCGGAGTTTCATGGCGGCGCGACCATGGCAGCCGCGTGAAGTCCCGCAACAGTCACGTCACGTTCAGAACGACAGGCCCACCAGCAGCCCGGCGCTCAGGAACGTGTCGGGCCTGCCGCCGCGTGGGCCGATGTTGGTGAACAGCCCCTGAATCACGCCGACCTGCGGCGTGACGAAGAAGCCCACCGCGCTGCCGTTGTCGAAGAAGCCACCCGGCTCGAAGAAGCCGAAGCGATAGCCCGCGTTCACGTTCAGCAGCAGCGACGGGTTGCTGTAGCGCTTGCCGTCGATGCGGTTGGTGCCCCACGCCCAACCGGCGTCGAGCTCGACCTCGACGTGCGCGCCGCGCCAGACGTACTGCCGGTAGCCGACGGTGAGCAGGTACTCGTTGATGCGCTCGACGATGGAGTGCTCGACGTTCGGGCGCAGGAAGACGCCCACGAGGAGATCGCCGCGCAGGCCACCGGGCGTTCCCCAGAGCGTGCGCGCGCCGCGCAGACGAATGATGCCGACCGTGGGGACGAACGGTTGAACGAGCTCGGTCTCGATGGCCCACGCGTGCGGAGAGGGTGAGGCGGGCTGGGCGACGGTGGGCACCTCGGCGAGCGCGAGGGTCGAGAGCAACAGGGCGGCAGGAAGGAAGCGGAGCATGGG
>JAEUJR010000202.1 GCA_016793585.1 Archangium sp. | reverse complement strand
GCCGTCGCCGTGCGCAACGCGAAGCTCATCGACGAGCTCACCTTCGTGCGCAAGTACCTCGAGGAGCTCATCGAGAACGGCAACGCGCTCATCGTGGTGACGAACCGCGAGGGCAAGGTCGTCGTCTTCAACCGCGCGCTCACGCAGCTGACCGGGCTGAGCAAGGCCGAGGTGCTGGGCCGCGACCTGAACGAGCTCGTGCCGCCCTTCATGCGGCTCAACCTCATTCGGGTGTTCAACGACGCGCTGGTGGGCCAGGCGCAGTCGGCCTTCGAGACGACGCTGCTCACGAAAGACGGCCGTGAAGCGCGCGTGACCCTCGCCTCGAGCGCGGTGGTGAGCCAGACGGGAGACATCGAGGGCGTCATCGCCATCGGGCAGGACCTCTCGCGCATGCGCGACCTCGAGAAGCGCGTGGTGCAGGCCGAGAAGCTCGCCTCGCTCGGGCAGCTCGCGGCGTCGGTCGTGCACGAAATCAACAACCCCATGACGGCCGTCGCCACCTACGCCGATGCGCTGCTCAGCCGGGCGTCGACGTCGCTCACGGCCGACCCGAACGACGTCTCGAAGTACCGGAAGATCGTCGAGAACACCGACCGCGTGCTGCGCTTCACACGAGACCTCGTCAGCTACGCACGCCCCGCGCAAGACACGCCCGAAGAGGTCGACCTCAACGCCACCATCGAGCGCGCCGTCGGCTTCTGCGAGCACGTGCTGCACAAACACGGCGTGACGCTCGAGACCGAGTTTGGCGAGGTGCCCCGTTTCCTCGCGGTGAGGCAGAACCTGGTGCAGGTCTTCATCAACCTCATCACCAACGCGTGCCACGCGACGCCGTCGGGAGGCCGCATCGTCATCACCACGCGCACCGTCGAGGCCCAGGTGGAGATCGAGCTGCGCGACACCGGCGCCGGCATTCCCGCCGACGTGAAGGCCCGAATCTTCGAGCCCTTCTTCACGACCAAGCCCGACGGCAAAGGCACGGGGCTGGGCCTGTCGATCGTGCAGGGCATCATCGAGAACCACGGCGGCCGCATCTCGGTCGACAGCGACCCTGGCAAGGGCTCGGCCTTCAGAATCGTGTTGCCGATGGTGCGCACGAGCTGAGGCGTCGCGACCCAGCAGGGTCGTGAAGTTCCAGCCGCACCCCTCGTCTTGATCGCTGACCTTTTGGCCGCGGGCCGTTAGAAGGCAGCGCATGCGTGCAGCTCGACTCCTCCTGTCCTCGATGCTCGTGGTGGGCCTCTCGTCGTCGTGTGCCCTGCGGGCGCGGTACCGCGACTTCGTGACGCCGAAGACCGAAGGAAAAGACGTGCAGCTGCTGGTGACGAATGGCCAGGGCGCGGCGCTGCCGAACGTGAAGGTCGAGATGAGCGAGTGGAAGAACCGGCTGGTGATGACGAGCGCGGCCGATGGGCGGCTGTCGATGCCAGTCGACAAGAAATACCTCGACGAGAACCCGGTGCTGGTGGTGCAGCTGCCGCCGGGCACGTCGCAGTACACGCTGGCGCTCGCGCCGCCGCCGCTTCCTCCTCCTCCGCCCGTCATGGCCCCGCCGGCGTTGCCTGCCGACCCCGCGCCCACGCCTTCTCCTGCGGCTGAGCCCGCGGCCACGCCCGCGACGCCTGCCCCTGCTCCCGGAGCCCCGACACCATGATTCGCAGCCTGCTCATCGCCCTGACCCTCGCCCAGGCCGCGCCTGCGCTCGCCCAGAGCGACGTCTTTCACGGCTGGTCGAAGGACGGCTCCTGGCTGGTCTTCGCGCGCCCCGGGAAGAACGACATCACCGAGCTCTATTTCTGCCAGACGACCGAAGCGGCGCCGAAGTGGCCAGCGCTGCTCAACGAGCAGGACAAGATGACGGAGGCGGGCCTCGAGTGTGTGCGCTTCCTCGACCAGAACAAGGCGCCATACCAGTGGCAGAAGCTGGTGACGGCCGGTGACTCGAAGCCGGCGCAGGGCGGGCTGGCGATCGCCGCCGAGCTGGTCACCGACGGCGAGTCACCTGGCTTCGTCGTCGAAGGCGGCGGCAAGACGCAGAGCTGCTACGCGTCGGGCACGCGCGAAGCGTCGAAGCTGCAGAAGTCGTACTGGCACTCGTCCCTGAAGTACGTGGCCGTCGTCATCGACGGAACCTTCCATCACTGTGTGCTGACGGTGAAGCCGGGCAAGGCGCCGCCCGCTGCGCCTCCGAAGAAGAAGTAGCAGTCGCACGCGGCAGCGCGCGCGCTCCGTTCAGAAGCCAGCGCTGGTGATGCAGCATGACGAGCACGGGCTCGACGCGAGGGGTGCGCCTGCGACAGTCGACCTGTTCGCGCACCGCGAGGTGGCGACGCCGAGCTGGCTGATTCCCCCTCGAGCGAGCTGGGCGGTTTGGCTCCGCAGGGGACTGCCTCTGGACGGCCAGGGCCCTTGCGAGCCGGAGGCGTATTGGTTTAATGGTTTAACCAATGACGCTCTCGACTCCGCTCGTTCGCGTGCCCCGACCCGTCGACGCCGTGCTCGACCGCCTTCGCCGCGCGGTGGTGATGGGTGACTTCAAGGCCGGTGACTATCTGCCTCCCGAGCGTCAGCTGGCCGCCTCGTTGGGCGTGAGCCGGCTGACGCTCCGGGCCGCGCTGGCGAAGCTCGAGAGCGAGGGGTTGGTCCGGGCGCGGCAGGGTGACGGCGTGGTGGTGCTCGACGTCATGCAGAGCGCGGGGCTTGGCGTGCTCGCCTACGTCGACATCGCCGACCGCGCCGACCTGTTGCGGTCATTCCTCGAGCTGCGTCGAGCGGTGGCGGTCGAGGCGGTGGCGCTGGCCTGCGAGCGGGCGGCGCCGGCTGACGTGGCGGCCCTGCAGCGGCTGGCCGATGCGCAGGCCGTCGAGACGAACCACCAGCGCTATGTCGAGCGAGACACCGAGTTCGCGCGCCTCGTGCTCAGCGCCTCGCAGTCGTTCGCGACGTTGCTGCTGTTCAACACGCTCACGCCCATCGCGGCCGCGCACCCCGAGTTCCTCGAGGCGCTGGTGGAAGACCACGAGCGCTCGCTCGCTGGCTACACCATCACCATCAGCCTCATTCAGGCGAAAGACGCCGACGTCGCCCGAGCGGTGTTGCGCAAGGCGCTCGAAGGCGCCGACGCCGAGGTGCTCAAGTCGGTCGCGCGCCGCCGACGCGCGGGCAAGCGGGGTGCGCGATGACGGCGCTCCTTCAGGTCGAACGGCCATTGGCTCGAACCCGGGCCCGACGCGCTGCAGCCGACGGGCGCGAGGAAGGCGGTACGTCGGCCCGGCGAGGGCTGCGCCACCGGGCCCATCGGCCAGAACGCCGAAAGGAAGAAGCGCCATGACCCTCGACGCCCTTCGCGCCATGTCGAAGGCGCAGCTCGGCGAGCTGCTGCGAACCGGTCACGCCATCGACCCGCGAAGCCTCGAAGGCTGGGCGTACCGCGGCACCGTGCTTGCGACGCCGCGCTTCGTCGAACGCCTCACGTGGCAGACGTTTCAGAAGTGTTTTCACCGGCTGCCCGATGGCCGGCTGGTCGGGTGGAACGTGCGGCTCGAGCAGCGTGGGCTGTCGGCGCCGAGCGAGCCGAAGACCCGCGCAGGAGCGCCGCGCTGGGTCTGGCCCTTCGAAGTGGTCGCCAGCGACGGGCCGGGGCTGGTCATCGACTATGGGCCGTTCAACGCCGACACGATGCACTTCGTCAAAGACCCGCTCGTCTCGCTCGCGGCGGGAAGCGCAGACCAGCTGCTCGGCGTGAGCGACGCCATCGTCGGGCCCCTGCGCGTACGCACGCCGACCTGGTTCGTGCTCGAGCGTGAACACCGCGTCTCGTTCGTGCCGCCCCTGTTCCAGCCCACGCCGTTGCTGCACGCCTTCGAGCGACGGTGGGCTGACGCGCTCTTCGACGCGCTCCTCGGCACCGCCGTCGCCGACCGCGCGCGCTTCTGGGAGCTGCTGTCGGCGCACGCCCCCACGATGCTCGGGCCCGGCCTGCGCGCGGCGGTGCACGCGCTCACGTTTCTGCCCGTCACGCTGCCGGCGTTTCGCAGACCCTTCTTCGCGCTCGACGCCGACGCGCGTGCGGCCTGCATCGACGCGATGGCCACGCACGCCCGGCTCCCCATTCGCCAGCTCGTCTCGACGTTGAAGGTGCTGGCGTGCTTCGCCCTGTTCGAAGCGCCGGGGGCGAGAAGCCAGTGGGGCACGCCGTGAGCGCGCGCTGCGGTGCCGGGCAGCGGCCCGTCGGCTCGAGTCAGTGGAGTGCCCCATGACGACGCTGGTCGAGTTCGATGGTCGAGCCGTTCGCAGTCCGCTCCAGCTTCGCGCCGAGGTCGTGGTGGTGGGCAGTGGGCCCGCGGGCGCCACCGCCGCGTGGACGCTCGCCTCGCGCGGGCTCTCGGTCATCGTGCTCGAAGAAGGTGACGAGGCCACCACCGCCGCCTTTCCCGAGAGCGGCCTCGAGGCGATGTCTCGCTGGTATCGCGAGCTGGGCATGTCGGTCGCGCTCGGGCCGACCATCATTCCGTACCTGCAGGGCAAGGCCGTGGGCGGTACGTCGGTCATCAACGGCGCCATCTGCTGGAACCTGCCGCGCGACGTGCACGAGCAGTGGCTGCGAGACGACCCCGCGCTCGGCGAGCAGCTGCCCTGGAGCGACGTGGTGCGTGCAGAGGCGATGGTCGACGCGCGGCTGCAGGTCGCGCCGACGGACCCGGCGGTCGCCGGCACGAAGAACCTGCTGCTCGGGAAGGGCGCCGGCGTGTTGGGGCTCGAGCACCGGCCGATTCGCCGCAACACGCCCGGGTGTCGAGGCAGTGGCCGCTGTCTGCAGGGTTGCCCCACTGGCGCGAAGGCCAGCGCCGACCGCACGTTCCTCGCCGACGCGGTGAAGCTGGGCGCGAAGGTCGTCTCGGGCGTTCGTGCGCGGCGACTCGTGCTGGAGCGGCGACGCGCGGTCGGCGTCGAAGCCGTCACGGCGCGTGGAGTGCGGGTCGACGTGAGCGCGAGCCACGCCGTCGTCGTGGCGGCGAGCGCGATTCAGACGCCGCTGCTCCTGCGTGAGAGCGGGCTGACCCGCGGGCCGGTCGGCGACAACCTGATGGCGCACCCGGGCGTGTCGGTGACGGGCCGGTTCGCCGAGCCGGTGAACAATCACCTCGGCGCGACCCAGGGGCACGAGGTCATCGGGCTGCGGCACGAGGGCATCAAGGTCGAAGCGCTCGGGTTCGACGTCTCGATTCTCGCGAGCCGGCTGCCGGGCACGGGCGCGGCGTTCACGAAGTCGCTCGCGCAGCTGCACCATCACGCGGCCTGGGGCGCGGCCATTCGGGCGAAGGCGCGTGGCTCGGTGCGCAGCGTCGGTGGCGCGACCCTCGTGCGATACGCGCTGACGGCCGATGACGTGAAGACGGTGCGGCGTGGCGCGAGCGTCGTCGCGCGGCTGTTCGTGGCGGCCGGAGCCGAGGTGGTCGCCCCGGGAATCTCTGGCGTCGCCTCGGCGCTGCACTCGATGGAGCAGGCGAGCGCGCTCGAGACCAGCGCTCCGCTCGACGCCGGTGCCTATTCGATGTCGATGACGCACCTGTTCGGCACTGCGCGCATGGGCAGCGACCCACGCACCTCGGTCGTGCGGCCGGACTTTCGCCATCACGACGTCGAGGGGCTCTTCGTGGCCGACTCGAGCGTGTTCCCGACGAACACGGGCGTGAACCCGATGGTGAGCATCATGGGCCTCGCGCATCTCTGTGGCTTGCGCGTCGCGGCGTAGATGGCACCGGTTGGTGACGGGGCAACGTCGACCCAGCGAGAAGCAACGACTCCGCGGGTGCGGCGTTCTCTGCTGCGCGTTTCGCCGGGGCGAAAGGATGAAGAGACGTCACTCCGAGCCCCGCGCCCGAAGGTGACGCGCCGGTCTCGAGCTGGCTCGACGACCACCGGGCGACGTCACCCGCCGCGGCGGTGCATCTCGAGGTGCGGCACGCTCCGAAGGCCCTCGGCGTCGAGGAGCGGCCCGCGCAGGTCGAGCCGCGCCCGCTCCTCCGCGCCGCGGTCACTCCGGTTCCGCCACACGCGGGCGAGCTGCTCCGCGAGCGCCTCGTTCGTCACGCCCGAGCGCAGCCACGCCTTCACGTCGGTGCCACGCGCTGAATACAGACACGTGAACAGCTGCCCATCGGCGCTCAGGCGCGCGCGGTCACACGTTCCACAGAACGGCTGCGTCGTCGACGCGACGACTCCGAACACCTGCCCATCGGGGAGCTGAAACCGCTCGGCCGGAGCGCTCCCACGCCCTGCGACGGGAACTGGAAGACCGCGAAGCGCCGCCACCTGCGTCAGCACCTCGGCCCGCGACACGACGTGCTCGGGCCTCCACTGCGTCGCGCCGCCGACGTCCATGTACTCGATGAACCGCAGCTCGGCGTCGATGGAGCGCGCGAACTCGAGCAGCGGCCCCACCTCGTGGTCGTTCACGCCGCGCAGCAACACCGTGTCGAGCTTGAGCCTCGTGAAGCCCGCGTCTTTGGCCGCCGAGATTCCCGCGAGCACCTGGGCCAGCTCGTCGCGCCGCGCGATTCGCAGAAACGTCGCGCGCGAGAGGCTGTCGATGCTGACCGTCAGCTGCCTGAGGCCCGCCGCGCGGAGCGCCTTCGCCATCGCAGCCAGCCGCACCCCATTCGTCGTCAGCGCCAGCTCGTCGAGGGGCTTCTGCGCCAACGACTCGACCAGCCTCGGCAGGTCGGCGCGCAACAGCGGCTCACCACCCGTCAGCCGCACCTTGCGTATGCCGTTGGTGATGAACGCGTCGACGACCCGCGACAGCTCCTCGAACGACAACAGCTCGGGCTGCGGCACCCAGTCGTACTTCGACTCCGGCATGCAGTACTGGCACCGCAGGTTGCAGCGATCGGTCACCGACAGGCGAAGGCTCTCGAGCGAGCGCTGGCGGCGATCGACGACCATGCGGTTCATCAAGAGCCGAAACCGGCCGGTTGCGGTTCGTGCGCTCGCAAGTGTTTGAAAACAGAGGGCGCATCAGCGCCCTGAATCGAATTCAGCAGCCATGGCTCTGAGCCCCGACGTTTCACATTGGTCACCAAGGAGCCCCCATGTCCCGGCTGTTGCTGCTCGCGACGCTCGTGTCGTCGCTCTCTGCGTCTGCGCAAGACGTCTTCATCAGCGTCGACGACGCGCTGAAGCTGGCTGGCAAAGAAGGGGTGCGCTTCGTCGCCGCCGACAACGAGAAGGAGTTCGAGAAGGGTCATCTGCCGGGCGCCGTCGAGGCCTTCGCGCACGACCTGCAGCTGCTCGACGACGTGCGCAAGTGCAAGGGCCTGCCGATGTGCGAGGCCACGGCCTTCGACTTCATCGGCAAGACGCTGGGCATCGACGCTGCCACGCAGGTCGTCGTCTACGACGCGGGCATGGGCGTGAACGCCAGCGGTGGCTGGTTCTTCCTCACGCTCTACGGGCACAAGAACGTGAAGGTGCTCGATGGCGGCCTGGCGGCGTGGAAGGCGAAGGGTGGCGCCGTCGAAGAGGGCAAGGGCAAGGCGCCGGCGGCGAAGACGTTCAAGGGTGAGGTGCAGTGGTCGATGATCGCCAGCCGCGCCGACGTCGAGGCGGTGGTGAAGGACCCGTCGAAGGCGCTGCTGCTCGACTCTCGGCACAAGCTCGAGGAGTACACGGGCAAGGAGCTGCTCGCGGGGCTCACCGCGCCCGGCAAGGAGGTCATCGTCGCGCGCGGCGGCTTCATTCCCGGCGCCGTCTTCTCTCCGTGGACGAAGTACGCCGGCAACAAAGACGCCGAGGCTGGCAAACCCACGCTCAAGGACCAGAAGGACCTCGCCAAGCAGCTCGAGAAGCTGAAGAAGAATGGCTACGACGCGGGCAAGCCGGTCATCACGTACTGCCACGTCGGCCTCGGCCGGGGCTCCTTCCAGTACCTCGCGCTGCTGAAGGCGGGCCACCCCAACACGAAGCTGTACGTCGGCGGGTGGAGCGAGTGGGGCAACACGCCTGAGCTCCCGCTCGGGACGCAGCAATGAGCGGCGCGGCGACCGCCGTGCTCGGAGGCCTCGCCACGGGCGCAGCGTTCGGCGTCGTCCTCTACAAGGTGGGCGCGAGCCGCTTCTCGCGCGTCATCGGCATGCTGACGCTGCGCGATACCAAGGTGATGAAGTTCGCCTTCACCGCGGTCGCCACGGCGTCGGTGCTCTACGGCCTGGCGTCGGTGCTGGGCTTCGCCGAACCGCTGCACCTGGTGCCGCGCGTGATGCCTTTCCTCGGGTCGGCGCACATCCTCGGAGGCGTCATCTTCGGGCTCGCGATGGGCACCACGGGCACCTGTCCCGGCACCTGTGTCGCGAAGGCCGGTGGCATGGGCGGCGACAAACGCTTTGCCACGCTGTTCAGCATCGCTGGCCTCGTGCTCGGCATTCTCGCGTACTCGGTGGTGAAGGCGCCGCTCACCGACGCGGGCGTCATCGCCACCAACCAGAAGCCCATCACGCTGCACGGCCTGCTCGGCCTGCCGTACGGCGTCGTCGCCATCGCGTGGGGCGCGCTGTTCTTCGCCATCGCCACCGCGGTCGACCGCTTCCTGCCCGAGAAGGCGTTCACGCCCGCGAAGCCCGCGCGCAGCCTCGTCGACCTCATTCGCGGCGAGTGGAGCTGGCTCGCCGGCGGCGTGCTCGGCGGCACCATCATCGTGCTCGCGACCGCGCAGAACGGCTACCTCGGCTTCTCGGGCGCAGCGCTCGCGGTCGTCGGTGGCGCGGCGCACCTCGTCGGTCACCCGATGGAGCTCGTGCCGAAGGTGAACGACGACATTCTGTGGCGCGCGATGCTCATCATCGGCGTCTTCCCCGGAGGCTTCCTCGCGAAGCGCTTCTCCACGCCGTCAGAGGCGGCGACGCACCCGACGGTGAAGCCGACGTTCAGCCTCAAGGCGTCGTCGAAGGCGCTGGCTGGCGGCTTCGGGCTGGCGCTCGGCGCGATGATCGGCGGCGGCTGCACGACGGGCGCCTTCATCGCCGCGTGGCCGACGCTCTCGGTGGGCAGCCTCGCCATGGGCGGCACGTTCTTCGTCGTGTCGATGGCGACCTCGAACCTGCTGCTGGCGACCCGCCGGCTCGACTTCGCCGAGGCGCAGCGCATCGGCGACGAGGTCTACGACTGATGAAGCGCTCGGTGCGCATCACCTTCATCGCGCTCATCGTCGCCATGGCCGCCGCCGTGGTGGTGCTGCGCACGCGCAACGCCGAGCGGGAGTCACGGCTCCCGGCTCCAACGACGGGAACGACGCCATGAAGCGCTTCGAGCAGCTCATCTACGTCGCGGCGATGGCCCTGCTGGCCGTGTTGCTCTTCTCGGAGGGCCGGCGCAGCGCGAGCCTCGACGAGCGCGAAGGCGTGTCGGCGAAGGCGCTCTACGCCGAGCTGTCGAACCCGCAGGTGAAGGTGCAGCTGGTCGACC
>JAEUJR010000187.1 GCA_016793585.1 Archangium sp. | reverse complement strand
GCGCTCTTCCGCGAGGTCGACAGCCAGGCGCTCTTCTTCATCAAGGAAGAGGGCATCACCCGGTACGACCTGCTCAACTACATCTCGCACGGCATCAAGAAAGACGGCGAAGGCGCGAGCGCGGGCTCGGGTGAAGAGCGCGAGTCGGCGGGCACCGGCGCGGGTGACGACGACGACGCGCCTGGCCCCGCGAAGAACCCCCTCGAGGCCTACTGCACCGATCTCAACGCCGAGGCGAAGGCCGGCCGCATCGACCCGCTCATCGGCCGAGAGCCCGAGCTCGAGCGCACGATTCAGGTGCTCTGCCGCCGCCGCAAGAACAACCCGCTCTACGTGGGTGACGCCGGCGTCGGGAAGACGGCCATCGCCGAAGGCCTCGCGCTCGCCATCTTCGAGCAGAAGGTGCCCGAGGCGCTCTCGCGCGCGAAGGTGTTCTCGCTCGACATGGGCGCGCTGCTCGCCGGCACCAAGTTTCGTGGCCAGTTCGAGGAGCGGCTCAAGGCCGTGCTGAAGGCGCTCTCGCAGCAGGACGACGCGGTGCTCTTCATCGACGAGATTCACACCATCGTCGGCGCCGGCGCGACCAGCGGCGGCTCGATGGATGCGTCGAACCTGCTCAAGCCCGCGCTCGCCTCGGGCCGCCTGCGCTGCATCGGCTCGACGACCTACCAGGAGTACAAGGCCTCGTTCGAACGCGACCGCGCGCTCTCTCGCCGCTTCCAGAAGATCGACATCGGCGAGCCCTCGGTCGAAGACACGGTGAAGATCCTCGAGGGGCTCAAGAGCCGCTACGAGGAGCACCACGGCGTCACCTACGAGGCCGAAGCGCTGAAGGCCGCCGCCGAGCTCTCGGCCAAGTACATCAACGAGAAGTTCCTGCCCGACAAGGCCATCGACGTGATCGACGAGTCGGGCGCCATCGACAAGCTGCGCAAGCCGCGCACCGGCAAGGTCACGCTCGCCGACGTCGAGGCCGTCATCGCGAAGATGGCGCGCATTCCGCCCAAGACCGTCGCCGTCGACGAGCGCAAGGCGTTGGCCAGCATCGAGAGCGATCTGAAGGCCGTCATCTTCGGCCAGGACCGCGCCATTCAGGAGATCTCGGCCGCCATCAAGCTGTCGCGCTCGGGCCTGCGCTCGCCCGAGAAGCCCATCGGCTCGTTCCTCTTCGCGGGCCCCACGGGCGTCGGCAAGACCGAGCTCGCCAAGCAGCTCGCCAAGGTGCTGGGCATCGAGTTTCTGCGCTTCGACATGTCGGAGTACGGCGAGCGCCACACCGTCTCGCGGCTCATCGGCGCGCCGCCGGGCTACGTCGGCTTCGATCAGGGCGGCCTGCTGACCGACGCCGTTCGAAAACACCCGCACTCGCTCGTGCTGCTCGACGAGATCGAGAAGGCGCACCCCGAGCTCTTCAACATCCTCCTCCAGGTGATGGACCACGCCACGCTCACCGACAACAACGGCCGCAAGGCCGACTTCCGCAACGTCATCGTGATCATGACGACGAACGCGGGCGCGCGAGAGATGAAGACCAAGTCGGTCGGCTTCGGAGAGCGCCCCACCGTCGACCCCGCCCGCGCGAAAGACGCGCTCGAGCGCGCGTTCTCACCCGAGTTCCGCAACCGGCTCGACGCGGTGGTGCCGTTCGGTGGCCTGTCGCGAGAGATCATCCTCAAGGTCGTCGACAAGGAAGTGAAGGCGCTCGACCTGCTGCTCGCCGAGAAGAACGTGAAGGTGGCGCTCTCGGAGGCCGCGCGGGAGTGGATGGCAGAGCACGGCTACGAGCCCGAGTTCGGCGCACGCCCCATGGGTCGCCTCGTCGATCAGGCCATCAAGAAGCAGCTCGCCGAGGCCCTGTTGTTCGGAGCCCTCAAGAACGGCGGCACCGCGCACTTCGACGTGAAGGCCGACAAGTCGGGCATCGAGCCGACGTTCGCCACCGCCCAGGCGTGACGGCCGTCGATTGACGGTTGGTTGCGTTCGACCTCGCGAGACTTGGGTCATGCGGCAGATTCACTTCACCTCCAACACGACGCCGCTGACCCTCGAACGAGCGTCGATTCGTTTCCCTCTCAGGATGACGATTCCGCCGGGCTTCCGTGCGCAGCGGCCCTCAACCTGGCCGAGCGTCGATGGGCGTCTCGAGTTCGTCGAAGGAGAGCTCCTCTTCATGCCCCCCT
>JAEUJR010000180.1 GCA_016793585.1 Archangium sp. | reverse complement strand
TGCCAGGCCTCGTCGAACCCATCGGCTTCCTCATGGCGGCGTACGAGGGCGACAAGCTGGGCAAACGCCTCATGCGCACGGGGCTTCGGCTGTACGACCTGTTCGGCAGCGGCGTGAAGCACAAGCCCTTGAGCGCGGCCGACCTGCAGATGCTGGCGCCGAGGCTGCGGCTCGAGCGGCTCACCGGTGGCTTCTGGTACCGCGACGCCCAGACGGACGACGCGCGGCTGGTGCTGCGGGTGCTCTTCGACGCACTCGCGTCTGGCGCCGCCGCGCTCAACTACACGAAGGTCGAAGAGCTCGTCACCACCGAGGGCCGCGTGTCGGGCGTCGTGCTGCGTGACCGTGAGACGGGCCGCGTGGTGCAGGCGAGCGCGCGCGCGGTGGTGAACGCGACGGGCGCGTGGGCCGATGCGCTGCGCGCCGCCGTCGACGCGAAGGCCGCGATTCGCCCGCTGCGGGGCAGTCACCTGCTCTTCCCCTCGTGGCGCTTTCCCGTCGCGCAGGCCGTGACGTTTCGGCACCCCAAAGACCAGCGCCCGCTCTTCGCGTACCCGTGGGAGGGCCTCACGCTGCTCGGCACCACCGACCACGACCACGCCGAGTCGCTCGACACGCCGCCGCGCATCACGAGCGAGGAGGCGACGTCGATGGTCGAAGCCGCGCGCGCCGCCTTCCCCGGGCTCTCGCTGCACGTGGGCGACGCGGTCTCGACCTACTCCGGCGTTCGCCCCGTCATCGGCACCGGCAAGGCCGACCCCTCGAAGGAGTCACGCGAGCACGTCATCTGGAACGAGCGCGGGCTGGTGACGGTCACCGGCGGGAAGCTGACGACGTTTCGGGAGATTGCGCGTGAGGCGGTGCACTCGCTCGAGCTCGGTGGAGAGCGGCGCGTGGCGAAGCGTGGCCGGTTCGCGAAGCCTCCGACGAGCGTGTACTGGGGCGAGCTCGACGCGCTCGAGCGGCGACGGCTGGCGGGGCGCTACGGGCCGTGGACCCCGGCGCTCGTCGAGAGCGCGCGTGACCGCGAGCTGACCCGCATTCCCGAGACGTTCTCGTTGTGGGCCGAGCTTCGACACGCCGCGCGCGTCGAGCGGGTGGTGCACCTCGAAGACCTCTTGTTGCGCCGGGTGCGCATCGGGTTGCTGGCGCCTCAGGGCGCCGTGGAGCACCTCGAGCGGGTGCGCAGCATCTGCCAGAGCGAGCTGGGGTGGGACGACGGGCGCTGGGAGCGCGAGGCCGAGGCGTACCTCGCGAGCTGGGCGCGTCAGCACCGCCCTCCGGCCGATGAGACGTCGGTGCCTGCGCCTCGTGCGAGCGCTCCACGCTCGGTGGCGTGACCCGGCCGTGGTGCGGCGCGTCGTGGGCCACCGCTTGCCCGCCGCGGGGCCGGTTCATACGGCCAGTCCGTGGCTCCGGCAGATGCCCAGGTCTTCGAGAGGTCGCTCCCCGGGCGTCGTGCGCCAATCTGGCCGATGTGATCCACCGTGAGCAATCGCGCTCGCGGTGGTTCCCTTCGACCGACCCGGAGCCCACATGCCGCCCGACATTCCCTGGTTCAGCTTCACGCTGCTGCTCTGCTTCGCCGCCTGTTCACCCGACCCCAGAGTCATCGCCGCGCGCCGTGACCTGCCCGCTGGAACCCGCCTCACGCTCGGAGACATCACCGACGTGAAGCGCCCCCTCACCCACGAGCCACACGAGGTCATTCCCGTCAGGGCCTCGGCGCCCGTCATCGGCGCGTACCTGAAGGTGCCGGTCGCCTCGGGAGCGCCACTGCCCATCGACTGCTGCGAGCTGTTGCGAACGCGCGACGGCGGCGCGACTTCACGGCAGCGCCGGCTCGTCACTTCACGTCGATTCTCCAGATGGGCGTGTCGGCGTCGACCGCCCGGTCGCCGCTGAACTTCGTCTCGAGCAGCACGCTCTTCACCGGCGCGTCGAGCTTCTGCACGCCCGCGATGTCGCGCGGCTCTCGGTGCTCGGCCAGCTTCGTGAGCTCGGTCGCCTTGTACTCGGGCGTCTTGTTCTTCATGCGTGGCTTGCTGACGACGAAGGTGTCGTCGGTGTCGACGAGCGTGTTGTCGATCTGCGTGCGCTTGCGAATCTCGGTCAGCTGCGAGGTGAGAAAGCGCTTCCCGTTCACGGTCGGCATGGCCGGCAGCCTGCCACGACTTTCTGCACGGAAACGCGGCGGGCCGGGCCACAATGCATGGGTGACGACTCCTTCGCAGACGGCGCGGCAGGCCCTCGACGCCATCACCACCGCGCTGCAGCTGCGCACCGGGTTTCCGCCCGACGTGCTCGCCGAGACCGACGCCTGGCTGAAGAACCCGTGCATCGACGACCCCGCGCTGCTCGACCGCACCTCGATTCCCTTCGTCACCATCGACAACGCGCACTCGAAGGACCTCGACCAGGCGGTGTACGTCTCGAGAGAGGGGCAGGGCTTTCTCGTCGCCTACGCCATCGCGGACGCGTCCTTCTACGTTCGCCCGGGGAGCGCCCTGTTCCGCGAGGCCATGTCGCGCGGCGCGAGCTACTACTTCCCCGGCTTCTCGGTGCCGATGTTGCCGCGCCCGTTGAGCGAAGGCCTCGTCTCGCTGAACCCCGATGGGCCGAGGCGTGCGCTCCTCTTCCTGCATTCGCTCGACGCCAACGGCGAACTCACTGGCACCAAGCTCGAGCGCGCACGCGTGCACTCACGGGGGAAGTTGTCGTTCTCGCAGGTGCAGCAGCTCATCGATGCGCGAGAGACGTCGCCGCTGAAGGGGCGCGAGTTCGAAGAGAGCCTGAAGCTGCTGAAGGTGGTCGGTGAGAAGCGCATGCACCTGGCGGCCGAGCGGGGCCTGGTGCGCTACCGCCGCGAAGAGGTGACGGTCGAGCTCGACGGTGAAGGCCTGTCGTTCGCGGTGATGGAGGTCGTGCGCGACGACGTCGAGCTGTGGAACGAGCAGGTGAGCCTCATGTGCAACGCCGAGGGCGGGCGGCTGTTGCGCGAGTCGAACAACCCGGCAGTGCAGCCCATCTATCGCGTGCAGGGCGGGCCCGACCCCGAGCGGCTCGCGGGGCTGTCGCGGTTGACCGAGCGGGTGTGCGCGCTGCATCAGCTGCCCGAGGCACCGTGGCGCTGGAATCAGCAGACGCCGCTGTCCGAGTACCTGCGCCAGCTGCCGCAGCCCGCGCCCGGAACGAAGGAGGACCGCCTCGCGCGCGCGCTCACGAGACAGGCGGTGATGGTGAACCTGCGCTCGGAGTACTCCATGGAGCCGGGCCCTCACGTCGGCGTCGGCGCCGAGCCCTACGCGCGCGTCTCGGCGCCCATGCGCGAGATGGTCGGCGTCTTCCTGCACAAAGAAGCGGTGGAGCTGCTCACCGGCGTGCACCCGCCCGCCGCCGAAGACGAGGTGCTGCGTGGGCAGGTGGTGCACGTGGCGAACCGCTCGCGTGAGACGCAGCGCAAGGTGCAGAACCTCGCGAACGAAGTCGTGATGGACCGCGTCTTCGAGCCCGAGCTCGCGAAGCCGAGAGCGCAGCGCACGTCGTACACCGGCACGGTGATGGGCCTCGCGGGCTCGAAGGTTCACGTGAAGCTCGACGCGCCGCCGATGGACCTGAAGCTGCTCCTGTTCGACCTCGCGCCCTTCTTCGACGGAGCCTGGCTCGAGGTCGCAGAGGAGGGCGCGATGCTGCGCGCGAAGGGGAAGACCGAGCCGCTGTTGCTCCTCGGGCAGGCGCTGAAGCTGCGCGTGCACAAGCGCGACGTGCAGCACCGACGGTGGGTGTTCGAGCCGTTGCGCGAGTGACGGTTGACGACTCCCGAGGCGGGACAGTACGCAGTCATCAGCAGTCAACGACGCCAGCCCTCCCGGCTGGCGTTTTCATTTCCACCCACTTTCACGAGACCGCGCTCGCCCCGCCACACGTCGTCACGCGCGCGTTGAGCCCACCACCATGTCCATCGATTCCCTGCGTGCAGACTGCGCGCGCTGCACGGGTTTGTGCTGCGTGGCGCTGGCGTTCGACGCGTCGGCAGAGTTCTCGTTCGACAAGGCCGCAGGAGAAGCCTGCCCGCATCTGACGAACGACGACGCGTGTGGTGTTCATGACGAGCTGTGCGCGCGTGGCCTCTCTGGCTGCGCCAGCTACGAATGCCTCGGCGCGGGCCAGCACGTGACCGCCATGCTCCCCGGCCTCCACTGGCGCGAGGACGAGGCGTCGGCGCGTCTGCTCTTCGACGCCTTTCGCGCGATGCGGCTCGTTCATGAGTTCGTCGAGTTGCTCAGCGCCGCCGCGCAGCTGCCGCTGAACGAAGACGAGCGCCACGAGCGTGATGCGTGGCTCCGAACGCTGCAGCCGGAGGAAGGGTGGGCCGCCGAGACGTCGTTGGCGTTCGAGCAGAGCGCCATGCCGCTGCAGCTTCGCGCCTGGCTTGCCCGCATCGGTGCCCGCCTCGCTGCCCTGCGCTGACCGAAGCGCCGAACACGAGAGGTCGGTTTCGTCAGCGTCATCGGAGCGACTCACCGCACCGTGAGCAGTGACGGCGCCCGGTGGATGCGCAGGTAGACGTCGACGACGTCGCCGGTGCGTCCGGTCACGTCGACGAAGGCGCCCCGTTCACGCTCGCAGTTCCCACGCCCATCGCAGCGCGGCTCGAGCGCCCAGGCCGTCGAGAGCGAACGAACGCGCGCGCTCAACGGCCTCAGCTCCGAGGCCGACGAGCGCCGGTCTCCATCGACGTCGCTCCACAGCAACAGGCTCTCGAACGCCGCGTCGCGCGCGTCGATGACGCCGTCACGATTGTCGTCGAGCTCGGCCAGCGCCTCGAAGCCGTGCGTCGCCGTGCGCCCCGCACGAAGCCGCGTGTCACTGCCGAACAGCTCGCTGCCATCGTCGACACGCCCATTCCCGTTCATGTCGCGCACGAGCCACGGGGTCACGGCCGCGGGCCAGTCGCTGCGCACTGGAACGCCAGGCGTGAAGGGGAACTCACCGTGCGCACGCTCGAAACGAACGGGCGCGCCGTCGAAGCTCAGCACCAGCGGGGTCGTGCACTCGAAGCGCTCGTTGTTCGACGAGACGCAGTACCACGTCGAGTACTGGGTGCCCGTCTCGGCGAGGGTGCCGTCGCAGCGCGAGTCGACCCACTCCTGAATCCACTGGTACCAGACGTTCGGCATGCTCGGGTTTCGCCGGTTGCACCACGCATGAAAGCGCGCCGCGCTGCAGCCGTTGGTGTTGTCCGACGGCGCGCAGTGGTCGCCGTACCCGAGGTCGCCGTTGCAGTTGTTGCCCTCGGTGTCTTCGCAGCGAACGCGCGGCGGAGGACAGTCGGAGTCGCGGTCGTCGGCTCTTCCATCACAGTCGTTGTCGACGCCGTCGCCGCAGACCTCGCGCGGCACTTCGCAGCGGCTCCAGCTGCCCTGCTCACACAGCTGCGTCGAGGTACTGCCACACGCCGTCGAGCACGAGCGGCGCGTGTTGGGCGTGCACTCGTTGGGCGTGCCTGCGTCGCGAGGCAGCTCGGGGCCCCCGGCATCACGTGGAACGTCGGGACGCCCCGCGTCGAACAGCGGCAGGTCATCGGAGGGATTGCCCGCGTCGCGCGCCGGCTGCGGGGTTGGCGTCGGTCGTGGTGACTCGATGTCGAGCGGTGACGGTGAGGCCTGCCCCGTCGCCTCGTCACGCACCTCGACCGTCGAGACGCCACACCCGCACAAGAGCAGCAGCGAAGTTCTCATCAGTCGCATGTGGGCTCGCAGTGCGACCCACGTGCCCGGCCGGCCTGGCGCGCCGCGCTTTACACCGCCCGACAACTCACCGATTTCTCTCGGCCGGGAACGCGGTGTGGGCGCGCGTCTGCACCACTGGAGCTTCCGGGACAACGACGGGCCGCTCCCAGGAAGGAGCAGCCCGCCGGTGCCTCAGGTTCTTCTTCAGCCGCTCAGTCGCGATCGAACACGCCACGCTTGGCCTGGTCGCGTTCGATGCTGCGGAACAGCGCGCCGAAGTTGCCTTCGCCGAAGCTGTAGTGGTCCTTGCGCTGGATGATCTCGATGAAGATGGGCCCGATGAGGTTCTTCGTGAAGATCTGCAGCAGGTAGCCCTTCTCGTCGCCGTCGACGAGCACGTTGCGCTTCTGAATGTCGGCCTTGTCCTCGGTGACGTTCGGGAACTTCTGGAACACGTCGCGGTAGTACTCGTCGTCCATGTCGAGCATCTCGACCGGCGTGCCCTCGAGCTTCTTGAGCGACTCGAGAATGTTGTCGGTGAGGAAGGCGAGGTGCTGAATGCCCGGGCCTTTGTATTCCTCGAGGTACTCGTTGATCTGCGACTTCTTCTCGTCGGCCTCGTTGATGGGAATGCAGAACTTCCCGCAGGGCGAGCGCAGCGCGTACGACGTCAGGCCCGTCTTCGCGCCACGAATGTCGAAGTAGCGAACCTCTTCGAAGCCGAACACCGACTTGTAGAAGCTGGCCCACGTCTGCATCGTGCCCTTCTCGACGTTGTTCGTGAGGTGGTCGATGACGGTGAAGCCCTTC
>JAEUJR010000159.1 GCA_016793585.1 Archangium sp. | reverse complement strand
CTTCCGCTCTCCCTTGGCCGCCGTCTGCCTGCCCTCACCGCCGACGTCTCGCGTGGTGGTTTTCAGGCCGAGCTGCCGCAGGTGTTCCTCCCCGGCTCGAAGGTGCATGGCTTCTTCCTCGTCGACGGCACCGAGGTCGACTTCACGGGCACGGTGGCGTGGGCCGAAGCAGGCAGCCCGATGACGTCGGTGTTCAGCCGAATCGGCGTCGCGTTCGACACGATGCCGAAGGGTCTGGAGCCGCTCTTCCTTCAGCTCGACGCCCGCAAGAAGCGCGTGAAGGCGCGCAGCTGATCAGTCGGTCGGCAGGCGAACGCGCAGTGACGTGCTGACCTCGAACGCCGGTGGATCGCGAAAGGTTCGTGAGACGCCGAGCAGGACGTCGATCATCGGCGTGAGCTCGAACTCGGCCTGCGCTGACGCGACGACCGGAGCATCGTTGCGAAGCCAGCCCGCGTAGCCGCGCACCTCGAGCCACAGCGCGACGTGTGCCCAGCGGGCGAGCACCGCCCCTGCCAGCGCGACCGCGTCGTTCTGTCCCGCAGCGCCCTGCTGCCACGCGAGAAATCCCACGGCGAGGCGCGCTTCGAGTCGCGTGCTGCCGAGCAGCCAGTGCCACGCGTTGATCAGATCGAATTGGTACGCGGGCGCATCGAGGAACCGCCGCGTGTACAAATCCTCTCCCGTCGCCGTCTTCAGCACGACGCGCACGGCCGACGCAGGGCGAAAGCCCGAATCGCTCCACAGTCGAACGCGGGTGCCGAGGCGAACGTCGGCGCGGGTGATGCCCTTCGAGCGCTTCGGTTGCCAGGCCGCGTACGTCTCGGGTGAGTACTGCCACAGCTCGAAGGGACTCCCCTCGGCCCAGAACGCGATGCGCTCGTACAGGCCGAGCTCGAGCCGAAACGGCACCACCATCGAGCCGTCGAGCCCGCCACCTTCGGGCGTCGAGAGCTGCCCCGCCCAGCCCAGCTGCACGCGCAGTTCGTTGCGAACCCATGGCGAGTCGGTCGCGAGGGGAGGCAGCGCGTTGGGCCCCAGCACGCCCGGGTTGATGTCACGGCCCATCGGCTCGGCGGCCGCGAGCGTGGCGAAGCAGGTGAGGGTGAACGCGAGGCGCATCAGTTGATGGTCGCCGCCACCGAGTACGTCATGTCGCCCGAGCTGAACCCCGACACGACGAGGAACACCGTGCGTGGCGCTCCCGTCGTGTTCACGAGCGAGACGACCTCGGGTGCGCCGTCGCCGCCCTGGTCTGCCCGCGCGAGACACGCCGTCGCCGCCGCGCAGGAGCCAGCCGGCCCATCGAGCACGTTGAGCACCGCGTCGCTCATCGCGTCGGGCGTGACGGTGATGGTGAACGAGTTCGTGAACGTCACCGCATAGACCGCGTCGTCACCGAACGAGCTGCTGCAGGTGGCTCCCGTGAGGTCGTAGTCACGCAAGAGGCCCCGGAGCGAGTCGCCGCTGCGCGTGTTGCTGACGGTGATGGGAATCGGCTTCTCGCAGACCTCTCCGTCGAGCAGCGGCTGGCTGGTGGCGACGATGGAGAAGGTGGAGTCGACGGGGTTGCTCTCGTACGAGCCCACCGCAACGAAGACCTGCTGCGCGGCGCTGGCGTGGTTGAAGACGAGCGTCTCGGCGCTCCCCTGTGCGCCATCGTCGACCTGGCCGAGACACACCCGGCTGACCGAGTCGCACTGCGCCGAGGGGCCCCCGATGACCGAGAGCACGGGGTCGAAGCTGCCGGCGTCGGGCGCGAGCGGCGTCGGCGTGACGGTGATGCTCACGCGTTGGAGCGCGGCCACCTGCGCGCCGTACACGCGGTCGGCTCCCGAGGCGAACGACACGCAGTCGTAGTCGCGCGCGAAGCCCGTGAGTGTCTGGCCCGTGAGCGGCTGCGTCGAGGTGCTGGGCGTCACCGTGAGCATCGCGGTCGTCGTCGTGCAGACGTCGTTCGAGGGCGGAGTCGCGGCCGTCGCAGAGAGCGTGAAGGTGCCCGAAGACGCGCTCGCGCCATCGACGATGACGAAGGTCGAGAGCGGTGCGGTGCCGGCGTTGTACGCGGTCGCCGAACGCGGCGCGGCGCTGCCGAACGCGGCGTTGCCTGCACCGATGCAAACGCGGGGGTTCGCTTCGCACGACGCAGCAGGCGCGGGCACGATGGAGAGCGAGGGGTTGAAGCCGCCATCTCCCGACGTCGGCGTCACCGTCAGCGTCGCGCGTTGCCCTGGCGGAATGTCGAGCGCGTACGTCGTGTCGGGCCCCGTGAAGCCCGAGGCGCAGCGGTCTCCGTCTTCGTAGTCGTTGGTTGCACCGACCGTGGTGCCGGTGACACCCGCGTCGAACGTCAGGGTGTTCGCGATGCCGCAGAAGTCTCCCGTTGGTGGGTCGGCGATGGAGGCCGAGAGGTCGAACGTTCCACTGCTGCCGGAGCGCGAATCGACGGCGATGAAGACGGCGAGCGGCGTCGCGGTGCGGTTGGTGAAGAACAACTGGTCGACCTGGCCCAGCGCGTTCGACGGCGCGCCAGCCAGACACGTCAGTGGACTCGCGCACGAGCCTGCCGCGTCGATGAGCGAGAGCACGGTGTCGAGCGTGGCCTGTGGCGTGGCGGTGACCGTCACCTGTTTCCCCGCGGGAATCGTGAGCGCGTAGAAGCGGTCGCTCCCCGTGCCGCCAGAAGCGCAGCTGGTGCCCGAGGTCACGTCGTCGCCGTAGCCCGCGAGCGTCTGCCCGGTGAGCGGTGTTCCTGCGACGAGGGTGGTGGCGGTGGCGCACGTGTCTCCTGGTGGGGGCGGCACCGAGGTTGTCGTGAGCGTGAAGTCTCCGCCCGGCGGCATCGCGAAGTAGCTGCCGACGACGACGAAGAGCGACTGCGTGGTGGCGCTGGTGTTGACGAAGGTGGCGCTGTCGGGCTCGTCAGTCAGGCCCCGGTCGGCGCTCGCGAGACAGACGGGAGGCGACGCGCGGCATGTGGCGACGGGCGCGGCCACGAAGTTCACGACGAGGTCGATGCCCGCGTCAGGCGCAGGTGTCGCGGTCGCGGTGAGCCGTTCACCTGCAGGCACGTCGACGGCGAAGACCCGGTCAGGCCCTGACTCGATGGAACAGCCGGTGCTCTGAGCGAAGCGATAGTCGGGGCCGTATCCAGCGAGCGTGCTCTGGCGGGTTCCGTTCGCGGGCGCGGTCTCCGCCGTCTCACAACGGTCTCCTGCGCCGGGCACCTCGAGGCGTGCGTTCAACGAGAAGGCGCCCTCGAACGAGGAGCCGGCCGTCTGGTCGGGCTCCGTCAGGTACGAGTCGACGACGACGAAGACCTCGCGCTCGAAGGCGTCTTCGTTGAGCCACACGGCCGTGTCACCGCCACGTTCATCGCGACCGACGAGACACACGCCCGCGTCCATCGACGCGCAGTTGGCGGCGGGCCCTGAGACGATGGAGAGCGACGGGTCGAAGCGCAGGCCCGCGTCACGCTCGGTGGGCTCGATGGAGACGACGAGCCGTTGGCCTGCGGGAACGGTGGCGGAATAGACGAGGTCGGGCCCCGGGTTCGAGAAGCCCGTGCAGCGCAGCGACACGTCGTTGCGCGCGCCGACGGTGGTGGCCGTGAACGTCGAAGGAAGCACGAGCGGGCTCGGCCGGGCGCACGACTCGCCGTCGACTGGAGCACTTCCTCCGCCCGTCGCTCCACCCGCGCTCCCGCCGCCCATGCCGCCAGCCGTCGAGCCACCTGCTGCGGAGCCGCCTGCGGTGACCGTTCCTCCTCCGGCGCTGCTGCCCGCGTCGGTCGCGACACACACGGCGTTCACGCACTCGAAGCCCTTGAAGCAGTCGTTCTTCGACTTGCACGAGTCTGCAGAAGGGCAGGCGGTGAGCAGCAACGCGGCGACGAGGCCGACCCGAATCGACATTCGCGCAGTGTTAGCGCAGGGGCTCGAACGTCACCATCTGCCCTGCGATGAGGTAGCCGCGATAGGTCGCGCCGTGGGTGACGAGCTCCCAGGTGCGTCGGCTGACGAAGAAGCGCTTGCCGCCGAGGTCGAGCCAGAAGGTCGAGGCACTGCCGCGCACGCCGCCCTTCGCGACGAGCCCCTCGACGACGGTGACGCTGCCGGCTCGAAAGGCCTCACGGCGTCTTGCTGCGCGTCGCACCGAGGAGAAGCCGACGGCCGAGAAGACGAGTGCTGTGATGGCGGTGGCGCCGAGAATGGCGATGAGCGCGTTGCGGTCGACACGCGAGAGCGGGCTGCTGGAGCCGTCGACGAACGCGTACGCGCCGCCGAGCCCAGATGCGAGCACCACCACCACCAGGAGCACCCAGAAGACAGGGCCGCTCACCGCGCCGCGCTGTGCCCGCGCGAGCTGGGCCGGGTGAATGGCGCCTCGCCGGTTGGCGTCGAGCTCCTCCTTCGTGAAGCCGTGCGCTGCGCCGAGCTGATCGAGGTACTGCTCGAGGTCTGACACTCACGGTCCTTTCGCGAGGGCGAGCGCGAGGTCGATGGCGCCGGTGAGCTCCTTCGCGTCGGTGACGAGCTCTCCGAACGACACCACCACCTGTTGGCCTTCGCAGGTGATTCGCAGCGTGTGTTGCGGGCACTGGAGCAGCGCCGCGCGCACCGTCGGCGTGAGCACTGCCTGCACCGCGGCCTTCGACTCCGAGGTGACGAAACGGCGCGCGTCGAACGCTGCGTCACCCGTCGTGACGAGGTGGAAGGAGGCGGCAGGTCTGGTCGACTCGACGTCGAAGCGAGCGGGGCTCGGCCATGTCACGGAGCGCGCGGTGATGACGTTGCTCCGGCGGCGGGTGCGGCCAATCTGCTCGCGCATCGAGACGACCGAGAGCGACGGCCCGTCGAGCAGGTCGAAGTCGCGCGAGTTGCCGAGGGGAATCGACTCCGACTTCTTCGAGTAGGTGAGGCCGTACTTCGCCGCAGCGTCGGGCCAGATGGCGTTCTGCTGCTTCACGAAGCGCGCGATGGCGAAGATGACGCCGCCGCCCACCACACCCCCGGCGCCCAGCGCAGCCCACTGCATCAGCTCGTTCTCGGACATGGGGTCGAGGGTACCCCGGCGACGCGAGAAGCCCCGTCTGACGAATGCAAGGACCGCAGTACGACAGGCCGCGCGCGGTGATCGGGTCTTGCAGAGCCGACCTTCATGCCCATCGCCTGGCTCGACCACAAAGGAACGAAGATTCTCTACAGCGACTATCGCGGCCTCTCGCTCGACAAGATGTTGCTTCAGCTCGATGAGACGGCGGCCATCATGTCGAAGCTGCCCAACAAGGTCGCGACGCTCTCGAACTTCGAAGGCATCGGTGTACCGCCCGAGTTCATGAAGCGCGCGAAGGAGCTCGGGAAGACCTCGTTCGAGCCGAAGACGTCGAAGTCGGCCATCGTCGGCATCGACGGCCTCAAGGGCCTGCTGTTGAAGGCGTACAACACCTTCACGGGCGCCACGATGAAGCCGTTCCCGTCGGAGAACGAGGCGAAGGACTACCTCGCGAAGAGCTGACGCGTGGTAAGCGCCTCGCTCCATGAGTTCGCCGGAGCGTCGTCGCGTCGTCATCGCCGGAGGCACCGGAGCGCTCGGTCGCGCGCTGGCGCAGAGACTTCAGGCGTCGTGTGACGTGACGGTGGTGGGCACGCGGGCGAGCGGCGAGGGCGCGTGGAAGGCCGACCTGCTCTCCATCGCCGAGGCCGAGGTCGCGCTGGCTGGTGCACAGGTGGTGGTGTTTCTCGCCCGCACCTCGGGCCCGCGCGCGCGGTTGTTCCAGGGCTCGGCTGACGACGTCGACCTGCTGCTCGCCGACTCGGTCTCGCGGGCCGTGCGCCTGACGAAGCCGCAGCGGGTCGTCTTCTTTCCGTGTGGCGAGCAGGACGAGCGCGAAGCGTGCCTGCGCGCGAGCGGCGTGCCGCTGTCGGTGCTCTCGGGTGGTGGTGACGACCCGGTCGCGCAGCTCGAGCAGTTGGTGCTCGCCGCCGATGTCGAGACGCGCCGGTTGCCTGCGTACAAAGGCGGCGCCGCCGAGGCGGGTGAATGGAGCGGCCCGTCGACGGTGCTCTCGGTGCAGCGCTTCGCTCCGAAGGCGGGCTGGAGCGCGAAGCAGACGGCGCGTGGCTACTTCGAGTGGCTGTCGTCGGACGTGCCGGGGCTCTCGACGGTGCTCGGCGCCGAGGCCATCGAGGTGAAGTTCGGTGGCGTGAGCGTGCTGCGCCTGCGCCACGTGCCGGGGCAGAGCGACGAAGACGTCGAGGTGCTCGAGGTGCGCGACGGCGCGCTGGTGTCGGAAGGCGCGACTGGCGCGTTCGAGTTCAGGCTGCTGCGCGAGCCGAAGGTGTTGATGACGACGTTGCGCGGGTTCGTGCCGGCGATGCCGTGGCTCGTGTACCGCGGCTCGCAGGCGTTGATGCACGCGCGCTCGATGCGGCGGTTCGGCGAGTTCCTCGCGAGCTGAGCCGTCAGCAGAAACACTCGAAGCTCGAGGTGCACCCACGCGAGCGGCAGTGCATCGGCGCGCAGTAGCCGTTCGAGGTCTGACCCGAGCCGCCGTCGATGATGAACCGGCGGCAGAAGTAGCCCTCGCTCGCGCGGCAGTCGGCGTCGTCGTGGCACTCCGCGAGGCAGGTGCCAGTGCGCTGTCTGTTGAAGTCGGGCAGGCACACGGAGCGCGCTGGGCAGTCGGCGCGCGGGAGGCCTCCGTCGATGATCATTCCGGGTGGCGCGGTGCAGGTCGTGACGCAGTACTGCACCACGCCGTTTCCGAAGTCCTGACAGATGGGCGCCGCACCTCCGCATTGAGTCATGGTGGAGCAGGCGTCGCCGACGGCCGGCCCGGCATC
>JAEUJR010000127.1 GCA_016793585.1 Archangium sp. | reverse complement strand
CCGCCTCAAGCAGAAGGAGCCGTCGCTCGGCCTCATCGTCATCGACTACCTCCAGCTCATGCACCAGAAGGGCAAGGTCGAGAGCCGCCAGCTCGAGGTCTCGGAGATCTCGCGTGGCCTCAAGCAGCTCGACAATGAGCTCGACGTGCCGATCATCGCGCTCAGCCAGCTCAACCGAAAAGTCGAAGAGCGCAAGGGCGGCAAGCCGATGCTGTCTGACCTTCGCGAGTCGGGCGCCATCGAGCAGGACGCCGACGTCGTCATGTTCATCCACCGCGAGGACGAAGAGGGCGACGAGGGGGGGCCGCCGCCCCCTCAGCGCACGTCGATGCCGGTGGAGCTCATCGTCGCGAAACAACGAAACGGGCCGGTGGGCTCGATCGACCTGATCTTCCTCGCCGAGTACACGCGCTTCGAAAGCCGCGCGCGCGACTGGCAGGGTTGAGGCTAGAGTGGCTGGCTCGCGATGAAGGGCAACGCTCCTGACTTCAGCAACCGCCTCGTGCTGATCGTCGACGACGACGAGCACACCCGCACCCTGCTGAAGGATCTGTGCGAGACGAGTGGCTTCAAGGTGCTGACGGCCGAAGACGGCGTCGAGGCCATGGAGCACATCTCGAAGGCCCGGCCCGATCTCGTGCTGCTCGATCTGATGATGCCGCGGCGCGACGGCTTCTCGGTGTTGAAGGCCGTGCGTGAGACGACCGAGCTGGCCGAGCTGCCCGTCATCGTGCTCACCGCCATGGGCGACATGGACGGGAAGATTCGCGGCATGGAGCTGGGCGCCGACGACTACATCACCAAGCCCTTCAAGCTGATCGAGCTACAGACGCGCATCAACTCGGCGCTCACCGTGAGGGAGTACCGCCGCCGCTTGCTCGACGCCGAAGACGAGCTCGCCCAGTTCCGCGCGGTCGACCCCGTCACGGGCGCCGGCACCTACTCGCAGCTCAAGGCCAGCCTCGACTCCGAGCTCGCGCGCAGCCGGCGTTACGGGCGGCCTGCGGCCTGTCTCATGTTCGGCTTCGACGACTACCAGGGCCTGCGCTACCAGCTCGGGCGTGACGCGTGCGACGGCTACCTCGCCAAGGTCGTGCAAGAGGTTCGCAGCGCCATGCGTGGCGCCGATCGGCTCTTCCGCATCGACACCGACGAGTTCGTGGGCCTGCTGCCCGAGACCGATCTGCCCGGCGCGCGCATCGTGGCCGATCGCATGTTGAGCCTGCTGCAGGCGCTGCCCGTCGAGGGGCCGAACGGGCGAATTCGAGTCGTCATCCGCTTCGGGGGAGCCGTCTTCCCGACCGACCGCGTACGCTCGAGCGAAGACCTGCTGCGTGAGGCGAACAAGAGCTTCCGCGCGCTGCAGGCGTCAGAGGTGCAGAAGTACCTCTTCGACGCCTGAACCTCAGCGGAGCGACAGCAGCTCGAGCGGCGACTCGATGAGGTGGCGGGCGCCCGCGTTGGCCAGCTCTTCGCGGCCGCGAAAACCCCACACACACCCGACGCTCCGCATGCCGGCGTTCTTCGCGGTGTTCACGTCGACGGCCGTGTCTCCGACGAAGGCGATGTTCACGGGCAACACGTTCAACGCCAGGGCGAGCTCGTACGCTGCGGTCGGGTCTGGCTTGCGCGGCACGCCTTCACGCTCGCCGCGAACGTCGACGAAGCGCCACCGCGAGAACTGCTTCGCCACCAGGGCGCGCGTGAAGTCGTCACGCTTGTTCGACAGCACCGCGAGCTTCACCTTCGCGGCCGTCAGCCCATCGAGCATTTCAGGAACGCCTGCGTACGGCTTCGTGTGCGGGTGATCGAGCCGCGCGTAGTGCGCCCGGTACGTGTCGGCGATGGCCTTCAGCGTCTGCGGGTTCGACTCGGGGGTCGCCGCGCGACGCACCATGGTGTCGACGCCTTCGCCCACGAACGAACGGTAGGCCTCGATGGAGTGCGTCGGCAGCTTGAAGTCGGCCAGCGCCAGGTTCATCGCCTCGGCGAGATCGCGCAGCGAGTCGGCGAGGGTACCGTCGAGATCGAAGATGACGGCCTGAAACGGCAGCATCAGACCGCGCCTGACGACGAGTCCTGCACGTTGAGCATGACGGCCTGGCGCACCAGCGCCTGCAGCACGCTCTCTTTCAGATCGTCGAGCGAGGCGACCGAGACGGCGCGCGAGTCACCGTCTCCGGCGAGCGTGCCTTCGGGGGCCTCGAGCTGCGCACCTCGGAGGAACGTCACCAGCACCTCACGGTCGCTCGCCTCGATGCGGGCGAAGAGACCGTTGGCGTCGTACGCCGGCCCGTTCGGGTCGAGCAGCTCACGCGCCTCGGGCGCCGCGTCACGCACGACCTGACGCAGCTTGTTCACGATGGGCACCACCGGCGGCGGCAGGCTGCGCACGTAGCCCTCGATCTCGGGCAGCTCGGGCAGCTTCACGGGCGGGTACGTCTTGGGCGCCGCGGCCTTCTTCGCCGGCCCGGTCTTCTTCGGCGCAGGCTTGCTCGGAGCGGCCTTCTTCGCAGGCTTCGCCGCCTTCTTCGGCGCTGGCTTCTTCGCCTTCGAAGCCTTCGCGACCTTCGACGGCTTCTTGATCTTCGACTTCGCCTTCGGGGTCTTGCCCCGCTTCGCGCTCTTCCTGGCGGCCATGAGAAAAAGGCTAGCCGTCGTTTCCCGGTCGATCATGCGAAATCGGCTCCGCTTGCGTCTGGCAGCGCGGAGTGGGAACAGGCGCCCATGAACACGCCCGTCATCACCATCTGGTCCGACTACGTCTGACCCTGGTGTTACATCGGCCTCGGCGAGGTCGAACAGCTGAAGCGAGAGTGGGACTTCACCGTCGACTGGCGCCCGTTTCTGCTGCGCCCCGAGACCCCCGACGAAGGGCTGCCGCTGCCCGATCGTGTGAAGGCCTTCATGGCCAACCCGAACAACCCGCTCACGACCCGCGCGAAGGCGATGGGGCTGACGATGGTGTTCGACCGCGAGCTGATTCCCTCGACGCGGCGCGCACACCAGGCCGCCGAGTACGCGCGGTCGAAGGGCCGCTTCGAGCCGTTCCACCACTCGGTGCTCGAGCGGTACTGGACGAAGGGCGAGAACCTGCACGAGTGGAGCGTGCTCCGTGCGGCGGCCGCCGACGCCGGGCTCGACGGCGACGAGCTGCAGCGCGAGGTGGAGTCGGGGAAGTGGAAACCCGTGATGGAGGCCGGCCTGGCTGCGGCTTCGGAGCTCGGC
>JAEUJR010000093.1 GCA_016793585.1 Archangium sp. | reverse complement strand
GAGCTGCGTCCACTCTCCGACGTAGGCCTCGACCCACTCGTGCCAGTAGAGCGCCGGCACCTGGTCTTCGTTCATGAGGTACACCACGCCATCGACGCGCCGCGCGGGAATGCCGGCGGCCCGGAGCAACGCCACCGTCAGCAGCGAGTGCTCGGTGCAGTCACCCTTCATCGTCTTGAGCACGTCGGTCGCGCGATCGCTCGACGAGCCGTAGTCCTTCACGAGGTGCTCGTTCACCCACTTGCCGATCTTCTTGGCCGCCGCGTACGCGTCCTTCTCGTTGCCGACGATGAGTTTGGCCTGCTTCACGATCTCGGGCGCCGCCGCCTCGACCACGATGTCGCTCTCGAGGTTCTTGCCACCGTTCGGGTCGGCCAGCGGGCGCGCCAGCTTCGTCTTCGGCAGCGCGGCCGACAGCTTCACCGCCACGCGCTTGTCGTCGATCTTCTCGTAGCTCTGCCGGTACGTCTGCACCTGGAACCGCTCGGGCAGCCCGCTCATCACCATCGTCATCGAGCCGGGAATCGAGCGCACCTCGGGCGGCGGCGGCTTCGGCAGCTTCACGCGGGTGAGCGCGAACACCTCGACGAGGTCGAACCGCTTGGCCTGATCCTCCGCCTCACGCATGGCCATCATCGTCGGGCCGAAGCGCACCTCGACCATGCGGCCCTGCTCGTCGACGAAGGCCTCGGTCGGCACCTTCTCTTTCTCGCTGATGGTGATGGCGCGCTTGAGCTTCACCTTCACGCCGCGAATGGTGCGCGTCTCGGCCTCGCCGACGGTGGTGCGCACGGGGTACTGCTTCAAGTCGGTGGTATCGGTGATGACGCCTTCGTACGGCGCGTTCCGCTTGAGCGAGACCCGTGCCTGGTCGGCGTCTTCGACGACCTCCTTCGGCATCGCGAGCATCAGCGTGTCGTCTTTCTGACCGGGGCGCGTGCGAATGATCTTCAGGCCCTCTTTCACCACGAGCCCGTCGAGCGTCTGGTCGCCGCCGTCACCTGATTGCTCGAGGCGCAGCGAGAGCAGCTTGCCGCCCGGCTTCGCCTCGAAGACCTTGGTCTCGCGCATCACGCGCTCGCTGATGCGGGTGCCGACCTTCGCGCGGAAGTGCAGCTCGTTGAGGCTGATGGCCTGGTCGCCGGCCGCGTTGAGCTTCACCGACACGTACATCCACCCGACCTTCTGGTTCTGCAGGTAGACGCCGAAGTATTCGCCCTCTTTCGGGCGCGAGACGGTGAGCGCGTCAGACAGCGGAGCCGCCTTCTGCGCGAAGGCGAACGTGCTGCAAAGGACGAGGGCGAGCGTGACGATGCGGCGCATGAGTGCGCGCACGCTACCACGGGCATTTGGGCTGGCTGGTTCGACGAGGGCCACGCTGGCCTGACGGTCAGGCGTGGGTCGAATTCACATGCGCTTGGCGAGGATGATCAGGTCTTCGCCCGGCTTGTAGAAGTCGCGAAACCGCGACTCTTCTTTGTACTGCATGGCCGCGTAGAAGCCGCGGGTCGGGCCGTAGGCTTCGAGCGCGCTCGTCTCGACGCGAATGATGCGGCCCTTGCGGCGGCGAATGTCGCC
>JAEUJR010000029.1 GCA_016793585.1 Archangium sp. | reverse complement strand
ACGGCTGAATCACCTGGCTGCCTGCGTCGGGCGCGTACAGGTCGTACAGCTTCGTCATCGAGCCGGTCGCGTACACCACGCCCTGGTACGGCACCTGCCAGACGGTGCTGGCGTTGTTCTCGACGGCCCAGATGAGCGCGTAGTCGCGACGCAACTGGCCCGCCTCGCTCGCGATGTCGGTCAGGTCCATGTTCAACTCGGCCCAGCCGTACCAGTGCGCGTAGTCGGGGTTGAAGTGATACGCGCCCTGCCACGCCTTCACGTTGTCATATTTGTACATCTTGAAGAACGTGCGCTCGATGGAGGACAGATTCCTGTACAGCTGCGTACCCGCCAGCACGATCTCGGCGGCCGTGTCGGGGTTGCCAGGGCGCACCCACCCACTCGCTGCCGGCTCGAGCAGGCGGTCGTAGTTGAGGGCATAGTCGCGGCGCAGCTGCCCGGCTTCGCTCGCGATGTCGGTGAGGTCCATGTTCAGCTCGGCCCACCCGTACCAGTGCGCGTAGTCGGGGTTGAAGTGATACGCGCCCTGCCACGCCTTCACGTTGTCATATTTGTACATCTTGAAGAACGTGCGCTCGATGGAGGAGAGATTCCTGTACAGCTGAGTGCCGGCGAGCACGATCTCGGCAGCCGTGTCGGGGTTCGCAGGTCGCACCCAGCCGCTGGCCGCGGGCTCGAGCAGACGGTCGTAGTTGAGCGCGTAGATGATGTCCTTTGCTTCGTTCACCACCGAGGTGACGTTGCGGTGCAGGCCGTCGGCGATGTCGAGGCGGTCGGTTGCGAAGGATTGGGCGTGGCAGCGTGTGCAGACTTGAATCATCTGCGCGCGGCGCGCGTTGAGCACGTTCGCGGGGTCTGTGACCTGAACGATGCGGCCAGGCTTGTCGAGCGGGTAGTACAGCGAACCCGGGTCGGCGCCGGCGTCTGCAGGCAGCGTCATGTCGTAGGGGGCGTACGGGTCGAACGCGGGGTTGGCCGAGAGCGTCGTTCCATTCAGTACGTACGGCAGCTGGCCGTTGCGGCGAATGCCGACGTGAGACGCCGCTCCGCCGACGGGGCCCCAGGCGAGACCGAACGAAAGGTCGTGGTCGGTGTAGACGCCGCCGTCGGCCTTCGTGCCCTTGTTCGGCATGTGGCAGCCGGCGCACGAGGGGCCGACCGTCTCGCCGCGCGTCGCGTTCAGCACGCCGTGCTTCGAGGTCGAGTACATCTCCCACTGCGCGTGGTCGGGGCCCATGTGGCAGGTCGCGCACGAGACCGGAGCCCGCGCCTGTTTCGCGTCGAAGAGGTGACGGCTGTGACACGAGTCGCAGCTCTGCTCGATGTTGTGGCATTGCGTGCAGGTGGCGACGCCGCCCGAGCCGAGCGCGTTCTGGCCGGTGGTGCAGGGCGGCAGGTCATCGTAGCGGCCAGATTCGTACACGCGCTGCATGCCGATGGAGTGCCGGTTGGCCTGATGACCGCGGTACTGCTCCTGGTGACAGGCCGCGCACTGCTCGGCCGCGGGACGCAGCCGGTGGTCGTCGCCGAAGTCGTTGGCGATGGCCGGGTTGTCGGCGTGGCAGTCGGCGCACGAGACGTACGGCGCCATCGAGCTCGCCTTGTAGTCGGCGATGAGCTGCGGGTTCGACGTCGCATGGCAGGTCATGCAGGTGTCGCTCGCGGCGACGTAGTCGTGCAGCTCGACGTCGAGCGTCGTCGTCTGGCCCGAGAGAATCGAGACGGACTTCTTGAGCGCCGTCGCGCGCGCGTGCGTGAAGGTCACCTCGTACACACCTGCGGGCAGCGCGGCGAACGACCAGGTGCCCGTCGCGCTCGAGGTCTGGGGAAGCTGCGGGTTCGGCGTCAGCGCGATGGTGGCCATCGACGCGACCGCCTTCGTGCTCTGGAAGCGCACCACACCGCTCAGCGTGCCCGTGTTCACGCCCGCAGGGCCTTGAGCACCTGCGTCACCCGTTGCGCCGGTGGCTCCAGTGGCGCCGGTGGCCCCAGTCGCTCCCGTCGCACCGGTGGCACCTGTCGCGCCAGTCGCGCCGGTGGCTCCTGTCGAGCCCGGGTCTCCTTTGGCTCCGGCCGGGCCCGCGGGTCCGGTGGCTCCGGTCTGGCCAGCTGGGCCTTCAGGGCCAGTGCAGTCGAGGAAGACCGCGAACGTCGTCACAGCAACGAGGTGGTGGAGTCGCATGACGACCCGTTGAGGCAAATCGCACACCAGGAATCAGTTCTGACAATCTCATGATGTTTGAGGTGAAGCGAAACTGCTCTGTTTCGGTTTGAATCGAGTCGGTGTTTCGGACTGAATCTGGCTTCATCGTGAAACACCGCTGGTCCCATCGAATCAGTGCCTTGACCGAGCGCTGGTCGGGCGGCTGCCCAGACAAAGGTCAAGCCAACGCGCTTCGTGATTCGCGCTATCCATCGCCTCGTGAGCTCGCGCGTCGTCGTGGT
>JAEUJR010000021.1 GCA_016793585.1 Archangium sp. | reverse complement strand
GAACGAGACGTTCGCGCGCGTGGCCGTCAGCGTCGACGTCGAGACGGAGGAGGACGAGACGTTCGGGTTGCCACCATCGGCGGGGCCGAGCGTGCCGACCTTCGCCTCCATCAGCCGCGCGAGCTGCTGCGTGTTCGCGTTCACCTCGCTCGCCATCGCGGGCTCGTCCGCACAGAAGTAGTTGAGCCCCAGGCCCGAGAAGAACCCGGGCGTCGCACAGGTGCCCGAGAGCGCCTGGCGGGCCGTGAGGCCGACCGCGAAGACGATGGCGATGGTGCCGAGCCGCTGGAGTCTGCCGCCGCGCCGCTTCGCGCCCGCTTCGAGGCCATCGAGGTACGCGTGCTTGAGGCGTTCGACTTCGGAGCCTGACAGGCCGTGCTCCGCCGCGAGGGCGTCGGCGCTGACGTCACCCCGGAGCAGCGCGATGAGCGACGAAGAAGGAATGGAAGGCATGGTGGACTCCTTCAGAAGCAGCAGGAACCTTCGATGGCGGTCGTGCGGCTGAACCCGTCGACGGAGCAGTTGATCTCTCCGAGCGGGTAGGCGGGGTGGTCGTCGTTCAGCTTCACGTGGCAGCCGCCGAAGCCGGGGCTGTTGTTGTCGGTCGCCGTCTGGCTCACCCACGTCCACGTGTCGCGGGTTCCGCTCGCGTAGGGGTAGAGCGTGATGCGTCGCAGGCGCGCCGCCGCGCTCACCTCGGCGAAGTTGCACATGCGCAGGCCACGCGAGACACAGAACTCGTTCGCTTCGACCCAGCTCACCGTGTTGCGCGCCATGCCCGCCGGCGCCGCCTGGGTGATGCAGTACACGCCCATGTCGACCATCGTCACCGCGCCGCCGCCAATCGGGTACGTGGTGGGGCAGCCCTGGTTCAAGGTGCCGGTGACGGTCTGCGAGCCGTACACGGTGAAGGGCGAGTTCAGCGCGACGCCGTTCGTGTAGTCGGCGGCGTAGTTGATGGTGAGGGTGTCGTTGGCGTCGTGCACCAGCGCGCGCCGCGTGCCGCCGTCGGGCGCCGAGCCGCGCCTCGCCGCCGTGTCCATCACGAGCTCGGTGCCATCGAAGGAGCCCCGCCTGCCCGCGCCCGTGACGCTGACGCCCGAGGTGATGATGCCGTTGCCAGCCGTGCCGAGCGGGCCCGTGCGGTTCTGCAGCGTGGTGGCCAGCGCGTCGAAGTTGCCGTTCACGTCGGCCGCGAAGGCCGGCGCGTCGGGGCAGAAGGTGACGAGCGGTGAGGGCAGCGTCTGCGCACACGAGGCCTGGGCAAACGACCGCCACGCCGTGCCCACGCCCACCACCGCGAGCCCTGCGGCCACGATGGACAACAGCTTGCGGTTGCGCCGCTTCAGCTCGGCTTCCACCGCGCGACGAACGAGCTGCTCCAGGCCAGAAGGGTTCATTCCGGGCGTGTCGCGCATGCCCGGAATGTTACAGCCTCACCGCCTCAGGGAAAGTAGGTCTGCGCCTTGTCGAAGGCCTTCTTGCCGATGTCGGAGCCCACGCGACGGCCCACGAAGTCGTCGGGCTCGATGTGAATGCCGCCCCAGAGGCGCGACTGGCCGGCCTGATCAGCCGCGTCGTACCAGCTGGCCCACTGCAGCTTGAGCGCGACGCTGGGGCCCTGCTCGAAGGTGAGCGAGACGTCTTTCGCGATCGTGGCTTCGCCGAGCCCGCCGGGAACGATCTCGGAGCCCGTGGCCAGCGTCAGCACCTCGGCGGCGGCGCGGCTGAAGGTGGAGTGCCCCGAGATGAAGCCGGGGAACGCGGGCGTGACGAAGTTGCGCTTCTGGTACGGCACCCACTCGGCGGCGCGAACCCAGCCGACGCCCGAGAGCTGGTGCTTGAAGTCGCCGGGCTCGCCGCGCCAGGCCTTGATGGCGAGCTCTCCGACGAAGCCCGCGAGGTGCGCGTGACGCTCTTGGGGCCGCGTCGACTCGGCGGTGATGAGCTCGATGAGGCCGGGCTCGAGCGGCAGCCCGTCGGCGTTGTAGGCAGGCAGCGCGGGGTTCGACGACTGCCCCTTCGCTGCGGCCGAGCGGATGATGGTGATGGGCCGGCTGCAGGTGAAGGCGCGCTTGGCCTCCCACGCGGCGATGGCGGCGTCGTGCACCGCGCCGTTGAGCGCGAGGTACAGGCGCACGTCCCACTCCAGCTTGTCGAGCGTGGGGCCGGTGCCCTTCCACTGCCGCGTGAACATCGGGTGGTCTGACGCCTGGTTCGCGAGCACGTTCCAGTGGCCGGGCGGCGTCTCTGACTTCGGGCCGTCGGCCCAGAACTCGGCGAGCACCCGCGCGAAGTCACCGAGCGGCACCACCTGCGGCGCGTACGGCTGACCGGTGACGGGGTTCATCGGGCGGCCGGTGCCCGCGTTACTGCCGAGCGGGTTGTTGCCGTACGCGCCGGGCGAAATGTCTTTCATCTCGGAGGCGTCGACCGTCAGCTTCGACGACTTGCGAATGATGTCGACGGCCCAGCCCATGGTGGCGGGCGTGATGCGGGGAGGCGCGCCGACGTCTCCGTAGAGCGAGGTGGGCGTCGCGCGAACCATCGCGACCGGCTTCACGTCACGCCACTGCGCGCCGATGTAGCCCTGAATGCCGGCCGCCAGCGGAATGCCGTTCTGCGTGGCCGCGATGGCGAGGTCGAGCGGCTGCCACTGGTCGATGTCGGAGGCCGGGCTGCGCGTCGCCGACTCGACGGCGAGCGGCATGTTGACGGCGCGGAACATGGTGGTGTCGGCGTAGTTGTTCGCCTCGTTGGAGCCGTCGTTGACGTGTGCCTCGATGATGGCCCTGGCGATGCGGTTGCCGACGGCCCGCGGCGAGTCACCCGTGGTGGTGTCGTCGTTCGGGTCGTAGCCCTGCTTGGTGAGCAGCGCGCGGAAGCAGGCCTGCGACACCTTGCCGCCGATGGCGTTCTTGTACCGGTGGTCGAGCACGCGGAAGGCGGCGTAGCTGACGGCCTCGTTGCGCGCGGCGGCCACGTCGGTCGCGGTGACGCGGCCGGGAACGAAGACGGCGTTCGCGGTGGTGCTGTACGCGGCCCACGCGTCCCACATGGCGGCGCTGACGTGGAACAGGTTGCGCGCGTGCACCGTCGGGCGCGGCAGGTCGCGCCGAATGGCCGACATCATCTGCTCGTTCCAGCGGCGGGCCACCGATGCGGTGGGCGCCGGGTCGATGTCTTTGTCGGGGCAGACGACGGCGGGCGGCGTCGGCTTCTCGGGCTGCACGTACGTCGGCCGGCCCGGCGTACCGAGGTGAATGAGCGCGCCCTTCTTCAGGTCGCTGATGACGCTGCCGCCGACGGCCCACACGCCACCTTCGGCGTCGACCCACGCGGCGTGCAGCGACTCGACGTCTTGCGCCTGCCCCGTCGTCACCTTCGCCCACGCGCCGTTCTTCCGCTCGAAGACGGCTCCACCTTCGCCGGTCGCGAACGTCACGGTGCCGTTGCTGGCGACGCCCTGCAGCAGCGCGCCGGTGCCTTCGACGGTGGGCGCGGTGAAGCCGTTGCCGCTCTTCTCGAGCAGCGCCGCCATGCGGCCACCTCCGACGGCGAAGACGTCTTTCGAGTTGCCCGCGACGGTGAAGAGCGTCTCGCTGCTGCCAGTCTCGAGGCGGCGCAGGGCCCCATCGGTGCCACGCACCAGCGCGAGGCCGTCGGAGCCGACGAAGTACACGTCACCCGAGCCGTTGCCCCACACCTTGAAGAGGCCCGGTACCTCGCCGTTGCGGCGCGGCAGGTCGGCAGGCAGGGCGATGGAGCTCCACGTCGCGCCATCGAAGTGCCAGATGAAGCCGCTGCGGCCCGAGGTGTTGCTGCCGACGGCATAGACGTCGTTCGGCGCGCTGCCCCACAGGCCGAACACCGTCTGCCGCGCGAGCCCCGGCGTCGAGTGCCGGGTGAGCACCCCGTCTTTGTATTCGAGCACCACGCTCGAGGCGCCCGACATCATGGCGTGGCCCGGCGCGAACGCGTGCACCCACCACAGGTGGCCCGTCAGGCCCGGCGTCGGAACGCGCGTGAAGGCCGTGCCGTCGAAGTGCAGCACGAGCGGGCCCAGGCCCTGGTCGGCGCCGACCGCCCAGACATCGGTGGCAGAGGTGCCGTCGACGCCCATGAGGGCCTCATCGAGGCCGGTGGCGAGCGTCTGCCACTCGAGCGTCTTCGGGGGAGGCGGCGTCGGGCAGGCGGTGAGCAGCGCTGCCACCAAAGTGGCAATCAGTCGGTTCATTGCGGGGGTCCTCAGCACAGCGAATGCCAGAACTGCAGGAGCGGCTGGCTATAGCCCGTTCAGCCCTTACAAATCGAATCGCAGAACGCGCCCCCGTTGGGGCCACAGCGAAACGTCGCGCGCGCACTGCCAGCTGCCAGTGTCTTGCCGTTGCTGTCTTTGGCCTTCACGGTGAAGAGCAGCTCTTTGCCGATGACGTCGATGCCCACGGGGGTCGGGCAGATGAAGACGTTGACGGGGTTGGGGCTCGACCAGCTGCTCTGCTTGAACAGCCCCAGGTCCCACTCCCGGGTGCCGAGGCTGACGAGCTTGTCATCGGCAGCCCGCACCACGCGGTGCTCGAAGGTGATGGTGCCGAGACCGCCTTCGGGCAGCTTGTAGAGCACGTTGACGTGAAAGCCGCCCTGCGCGCCCGGCGTCGCGTTCACGTCGCCCGTGAGGGGAACGAAGCCGCCCATCGAGTCGGTGGTGCCGAGCTCGAGGGCCGCGACGACCTCACCTCCGTCGGGCAGCGTGCCGCCGTCGGGGCTCGGGTTCGGCGGGCCACAGGCGGCCATCACCACGACGGCAGCCGGCACGAGGAGTCTCAGACGCATGCGCGTCAGTGTGCGCGACGACGGCGCAGGAACGCCACCATCGCGAGCAGGCCAAGGCCCAGCGGGTCGACGGCCGAGCAGCCACCGCAGCCCTCGAGCTTGCGAATGGGCAGCGAGTTGTCGAGGTCGACGATGGGCGCGCCCTCTTCAGCGAGCGTCTCGATGCGCAGCGAGGCGGGGCCGGTGGCGAGCGCGCGCTCGGGCGCGGCACCGCGGCCTTCGGGGTACTTGATGGTCCAGCCCTGCTCGGTGATGAGGCGGCCGGGCGAGCTGAAGGCGCTGCCGGCGACGCCGCAGTTCACCTCGTACGTCGCGTTGTGGTCGCGCGACACCTCGGGCAGCGAGGCGTTGTACGAGAACACCGGGTCACGCGTCATGTCCTGCGGCGAGAGCGTCGTGTAGAGCCGCGTGAGCGTCGGGTACTGCTTGAAGAGCGCTCCGGCTTCACGCGCAGGCTTGACGACCTTCTCGAAGATCTCACCCGCCAGCGCCTGCGGGTTGAAGTTCGTCTGGTAGCCCTGGAAGAGGGCCGGGTTGTTCGTGCGGTACTCGCCCAGGTAGTAGCCGAGCCGCGCGAGGAACTGGTCGTCGGTGGTGATGCCCTTGAGCGAGGTGGGGAAGGGAATCGCTCCCAGCACGAGCGCCTTCAGCGTGGGCGGCAGCGTCTGGTTGGTGGGGCGGCCGAACATCGACTGGTTCGCCGCGACCGGCGCGAAGCCGTTGTCGAAGAGGTGCTGCACGAAGAGGGCGGGGTCGGTCTTCGCGGCGAGCGCCTCCTGGGTGCCGAAGCGCGCCGGCGCGTCGAGCACGTCTTTCATCACGTCGCTGGTGCCCGCGTACTCGGTGACGAAGGCGTGCTTCTCGGGCGCCTCGCTGACGGCCTTGATGACGACGTCGTTGTAGTTCTGCGCGCTGTTGAACCAGTCGAGCTGCGCGTCGTTGATGACGACGTGGCGGTAGTTGCGGGGAATCGCGCGCCCCTGCCCCAGCATCCACACCTGAATGCCCATGTTCGGCTGCGCCGCGACGCTGGTGAGAATGATGGGAATCATCGGCAGGTCGCTCGGGTAGTTCAGCACCACCGGCTGAATGTCTCCGGCCGACTTGCCCGACTGCAGCTTGAGCGCGAGGAAGAAGCTGCCCGGCCGAATGTAGGGGCCGACGACGTCTTCGGTGCCC